>JAEZPL010000014.1 GCA_023413605.1 Pseudomonadota bacterium | reverse complement strand
TCGGCGCCGGACAGGCCGTAGACCTCGTCGTAGATGTGCTCCTTGGAGACGACGCGGCGGTGGTGCGCGGCCAGCACGCCGAGGATGGCGTGCTCGCGCTGGCTCAGCCGCAGCCGTTCGCTTCCCGCCCCGGTGTCGACCTCCGGGTCGCGGCCGTCGAGGAACACGGTCAGGCGGCCGACGCGCACGGCGTTGCTGACCAGCCCGCGGGCGCGGCGGCGGGCCACCTCGATGCGGGCGCGCACCTCGGCGCTGACCACCGGCTTGACCAGCACGTCGTCGGCCCCGGCGTGCAGCAGCGCCACCGTGGTGGCCACGCAGCGCCGCTCCAGCAGGCACAGGATCGCCGCGGTGACGTGCTGGGCGCGCAGCGCGGCCACGGCCTGGGCCGGATCGTCCAGCCCGCCGAGCACGATGGCGTCGTAGCCCAGCGCGCCGGCGCCCTGCTCCTGCAGCGACTCCTCCAGCGCCGGCCAGTCGAGCCGGTCATAGCGGATTTTTCCCATGCCGAGCTGGCGGCCGAGTGCCTCAGCAATCAAAGGGTTCGGTTCGACCAGAGCAGCACGCATGGGATTCTCCGCGGTATCGAAAAGATTGGGACGAAAGGACAGCTGCAATCGCTTCGCTTTTTACGAAAAGTCTTGCATCGCGCTTATCGGTTTCGATCAAAAAACCAATCGAAAGCCGTACTGTCAATCATTGGTGTTAGTACGAAGGGCGGATTCTGGCCTATCCTTTAAGGCAGTTTTAACCGCCATTAACGCTCCGGCTTTTGCAAAAGTTCTTTAAAAACTCTTTGAAAATTCCCGAAGAAAGCAACGTGTGATCGTTTCCCTTTCAGTGCTGCCGCGCAATCTCCCGGTTACGTTGCGAAAAAGGTTTCTGTGCGGAAGGCGCGCGACGCGGTAATCTGGCCGGGCTTGACAGATTGAGCAGGGGCCGCCGCGATGACCGAAACGACGCCTGTGATCAGTGGTGAGGAAACCTCGCGCCGTCCCACGGCGTCGTCGGTTCCACCCACCCCGCGCACGCGCGCCAAGGCCCCGGCGACGAACACGGCCGAACTGCTGCGGGTCTACGGCGAGCAGGTGACCACGCTCGGCGAACAGCTCGCCAAGGCCGAGGCCGCCGCGGAGAGCGAGCGGTCGGAACGCCTTCGCATCGCCGCCGAACACACCGCCGACCGGGAACGCTGGCGCGAAGCCATCACGCAGGCGGAGCAGGCGCGCGGAGCGGAGATCGACCGCCTCCACCAGGATCGCGAGGCGGAACGCGAGCGCATCAACCAGCTGGTCGAGCGCCTGATCGCGGAGACGGCGGAGCGTGAACGGGAGCTGACCCAAGCCCTGCACGGGGCCGAGGAGCGGCTGGCGGAGTCGACTGCGGAGATGGCCGCCCTGCGCACCGCCCATGCGGTCGCGCTGGACCGTCTCCAGGCCGACCGAGAGGCGGAGCGCCAGCGGATCGGCGACCTTGTGAAGCAGCTGATCGCCGACACCGAGGCGCGCGAGCGGACCTTCAACCAGCGTCTGGATGAGGCCCGGCAGGAACGCGACGAGGCGCGGGACGCCGAAGCCCGCGAGCGGCAGCGCGCGGCGGAGCTGGAAAAGCGGGTCGAGCGTCTGACCGGCACCCTGGACGGCCTGCGCCGTGACCGGGAGGCGGAGATCGGCGCCTATGAGGCGATGCGCGACCAGTGCCGCCTGATGGCGTCCGAACTGCTGCGCCTGCGCCGCCCCTGGTGGCGCCGGATGTTCGGGCGCTGATCACTCGGCCTCGGGCTTCGTTTCTTCCTCATCCCCGCTGCGGAAGGGGGCCGTCGCCAGATCGGCGGTGGCCGCGACCGCCTCGCCGGCCGCACCGATGGCGGAGGTGGTCACGCGGCTTGCCGCCCCCACCGCGACGGTGACCGCGCCGCAGCCCGACAGGACCGCCGCGGCGGCGAAAAGAACGACAAGCAGGGCGGGGCGAAGCATTCGGCGTCCTCAGCGGCGGTGATCGGGGCATGGTGATGGGGGCCATCATGCCCGCCGGCTCCACCGCTGCACAGTGACCAAACGGTGAAGCTTACGGTCGCCCGCCGCCTTGCCATTTCCGACGGTCCTTCCATCTTCAAGCCCAGGACTGGAGCGGCGGGAGAGAGGACGCATGCGGCGGCGAAGTCGGATGTGGTGGCGCCGGACCCGGTGGTGTCTGGCCCTTCTGCTGGTCGCCGCCCCGGCCATGGCGGCCGAATCCCCGGCGCAGTTCCGGGCCGGGACGGCCCAGGTGCTCTACAACGATCCGGCCACGGGAACGCCGGTTCCGGTCCAGCTGGCTTATCCCACCCGCGATCCCGTCCAGCCGATCCGCCGCGGGCCCTATCACATCAACGTCGCGCCGGAAGGCATGCCGGCGCTGCACCCCATGCCGCTGGTGCTGATCACCCAGGGGCCGTCGCGCAACAGCAACGCCATGATCGGCATCGCGCTGTTCCTGGCCCGGCGCGGCATGATGGCGGCGACCGTCACGCATATGGGAGCCCAGGATGCCTCCGCCGGGAACAGCGGCATCGGGGACACCCGGACCGGCACGCGGCCCCTGTGGCCGGAGCTTCCGGCGCAGCTTCGCTCCGCGCTGGACGCGGTGCTGGATTCCCCGGCCATGGGATGGCGGGTGGACCGCGACCGGATCGGCGCGATCGGCTTCGGTCCCGGCGGCTATGCCGCGCTGGTGGAGGCCGGCGCGGTCGCCGACCTCGGCCGCCTTCCGGCCCATTGCGCCCGGCATCCGGACAACCGCGCGCTCTGCCCCGCGGGGGCCAGGACCACCGCCGCGGCCGTGCCGGTGCCGCCGAAGGACGCCGCCGATCCGCGGATTCGGGCGCTGGTGCTGATGGACCCGGTGGGCGCGCTGTTCGGCGACGGGGCGCTGTCCCGCGTCACCGCGCCGGTCCGCCTGTACGCGGCCGAGAAGGGCGATGAAACCGGCGCGCTGGAGGTCGACCGCGTCCGCGCCCTGCTCCCCGGCTCGCCGGAGGTGCAGGCCGTGCCCGGCGCCGGGCACTACGCCTATTTCACGCCGGTGCCGTCCAGCGCCGCCGCCCGTATCGGCGCCACCGCCCAGGACCCGCCGGGCTTCGACCGCGCGGCCTTTCACGAGCGGCTGAACGACGAGGTTCTGGACTTTTTCCGCCGGACGCTGACGCCGGTGCGGTGACCCGTCAGCTCCTTCTGTGGCATGAACATATTGTACATGATCGGTAAGTGGCTGATATTGCGATACAAAGCCCCTCTCCCCTTGGGGGAGAGGGGCTTTGTATCGTACTTTCAACCAATCGGTGCACCGCAACATGGGTGCATGCCATAGTCAGTTCCGTCCCGTCAGCAGCCCGCGGGCGATGACCTGGGCCTGGATTTCCGCCGCTCCCTCGAAGATGGACAGGATGCGCGCGTCGCACAGCACGCGGCTGATCGGGTATTCCAGGGCGTAGCCGTTGCCGCCGTGGATTTGCAGGGCGGCGTCGGCGTTGCTCCAGGCCACGCGGGCGGCCAGCAGCTTGGCCATGCCGGCCTCCACGTCGCAGCGCCGGCCGGAGTCCTTCTCGCGCGCCGCGAAATAGGCGAGCTGGCGGGCCATCATCGTCTCCGCCGCCATCCAGGCGACCTTGGCGTGCACGCGCGGGAAGGCGAGGATCGGCTTGCCGAACTGGTTGCGCTGGTGCGCGTAGGCGGTGCCCAGCTCCAGCGCGTTCTGCGCCACGCCCAGAGCGCGGGCGGCGGTCTGGATGCGGGCGCTTTCGAAGGTCTCCATCAGCTGCTTGAAGCCCTGGCCTTCCACGCCGCCCAGCAGCGCGTCGGCCGGCACCTCGAACCCGTCGAAGGCGATCTCGTATTCCTTCATGCCGCGGTAGCCGAGCACGGGGATTTCCGTGCCGCTCATCCCCGGCGCCGGGAACGGGTCGTCCTCCGTCCCGCGCGGCTTTTCGGCCAGAAGCATGGACAGGCCGCCGTAGCCGTCCGTTCCCGGATCGGTGCGGACCAGCAGCGTCATCAGGTCGGACCGCGCGCCGTGGGTGATCCAGGTCTTCGCGCCGAACACCCGGTAGGTGTCGCCGTCGCGCACCGCCCGCGTCCGCAGGGAGCCGAGGTCGGAGCCGGTGTTGGGTTCCGTGAAGACGGCGGTCGGCAGGATCTCGCCGGACGCGATGCGCGGCAGCCAGCGTTCCTTCTGCGCGGGCGTGCCGCCCAGCCGGATCAGCTCCGCCGCGATCTCCGCCCGCGTGCCGAGCGAGCCGACGCCGAGATAGGCGCGGCTCAGCACCTCCGACACCAGGCACATGGCGATCTTGCCGAGGCCGAGGCCGCCATGCTCCTCCGGCACCGTCAGGCCGAAGACGCCGAGGTCGGCCATCTTGCCCACGAGGTCCAGCGGGATCAGCACGTCGCGCCGGTGGATGTCCTGCGCCAGCGGCGCCACCTCGGCATCGGCGAAGCGGGTGAACTGGTCGTGCATCATCTCCAGCGTCTCGTCGCCGAGCGCCAGGGCGCCGTACCGCCCTTCCTCCGCCGCGTGGCCGATCCGCCGGCGCGCCTCGTTCAGCGCGGCGGGTTCGGCGAGGGTCGCGAGGCCGGACTCCGCGGTGAAGCGGGCCACGGCCTCCGCCGCGATGCCCAGGTCGGCGGGGCGGATGACCTCCACTTGGCTCATCGGGATGCCGCCGGCCAGCTGGCCGAGATACTCGGCGAAGCCCAGCCGCAGGATGGCCGTTTCGACCTCGCCCAGGGCGCCGGAATCATTCAGCCCCTCCGCCCAGGCG
>JAEZPL010000078.1 GCA_023413605.1 Pseudomonadota bacterium | reverse complement strand
TCGTCGAACTCGACGTCGAGGCTGTCCTCGTTCGGGAAGGCCGGCTTGTTGTTGACGTTGGGGGCCACCGTCAGCTGACCGATCGGTTCGATCAACTGCTGAGAGCTTTCCCCATAGCGGACGAACGGATAGCGGACCGTAGCCTGGGCCTGCGGGAAAAAGCGCAGCCGGTCGACCGATTCGGTGCCGGTCGTCGTCGGGTTCGACGGGTTGAAGCGGTCGACGTTGTAGCCGGCCAGCAGGACGCTGCCGGACAGGTTGGTGACGAAACCGGTGCTGGAGATGATCTCGCGCTCCCAGCCCGGCTGCACCGCGATTCGCCGCGTGTCCGGCCCATTGCCGCCGGTGCGGGTGATGCCCAGCAGGCTGCTGTCCAGCGACCAGCGGCCGCCCAGCAGGCTGCCGGGTTCGCCGAACGCCTTGTAGCGGGCATCCGGCAGCACATAGGGCTCCGGCACCGTGTTGCCGTAGCGCAGGTCCTGGAAGCTGTAGGCGTTGACCGCGGCGTAGTTGCGCCCATTGAAGCCTTCGATGAAGGCCCGGCTGGTCAGCACCTCGTCGCGGTTGTCGAAATAACGGCGCAGGTAGTATTCGTCCGACGCACGGCGGAAATCGAAGCCCCAGCGCCAGATCTCGTCGATGTTGAACAGGCCGCGCGCAAAGGCATGGCCGCGGATGCGGTCGTCCTTATACCCGGAGCTGCCGTTGGGGATTTCGCCCTGCGTGATCGAGCCGTCGAGTTGCAGCGTGCCCCGTTCGAATCGCTGGCGGTACTGGCCGCCGATGAACGGCCCCTGGTTGGTGTAACCGCCGAAGTCGAAGGTGGCGTCCTTGTCCGGCTGGATATCCCAGTAGTAATGGCCGATGAAGCCGAAGCCGAGCTCGGAGTTGTTGCGGAAACTTGGCGTCAGGAAACCCGACTTGCGGTCCACCGTGGGATCGGGGTGCGACAGGTACGGGGTGTAGAAGAACGGGACGCCGAACATTTCCATCACGGCGTCGCGGTAGCGGACCTCGTGATCTTCGTTGTCCTGCACGACGCGGGCGGCGCGGATCTGCCACACCGGGGCGCGGGTCGGGTCGGTCTTGCAGAGTTCGCAAGGGCTGTAGACGGCGCGGTTGAGACGGATCAGCCGACCTTCGCGACGCTCGCCCTCCGTACCGGCCATGCGGCTGTTGTCGACCATCAGAACGCGGACGTTGTCGACGAACGCGTTGCGCAGGTCGTCGGTCAGCTCCGCGTAGTTCGAGAACAGGATGTCGCCCGACGGCTCGACGAGGCGGACGTTTCCGCTCGCCGTCACCACCTTGGTCTTCTGGTTGTAGGTGATGGTGTCGGCGCGGACGCTGCGCGGTCCCTGCGACAGTTCCACGTTGCCCGAAGCCGTGACGAGGCCGAGCTCCTCGTCGAAGGTCACCGTGTCCGCGTTCAGAAGAACCGGCGGATCCTTATCCTTCTCGGCGGCATTCTGGGCTGGCGGCTGTTGCGCCGCGGCCAGATCGGCCGCGGCCACGCCGCACGCGACCATCAGGGCGATGATGCCGGAGCGCATGACCAGCGAACGCTTCGCCGCGGGATCGCGCATCGTCGGGTTGGTGGCGCGAGAGCGCCGGGCATGTCGGGTCGGGTGGGACATGCCCGAACGTTTGGGGTAAGCACACGGCCAAGTCAACGGTTTCGCTCAAGACCCTGCGAAAAGTCCGCCGAATGTGGCCGGCCGGGCAAAACCCCGTCAGGCGAAGGCCTTATAGGCGATCAGGGTGAAGGTGTCGCGCACCCCGCCCAGGGTCTGGATGTTCTCGGTCACGAAGCGGCCGATGTCCATGTCCTGGGTCAGGTAGCACTTCATGAGCAGGTCATACTGGCCGGAGATGGAATGCACCTCCGACACCTGCTCGATCTCCTGCACGGCCTGGTCCGCCACCTGATAGGCCTTGCCCAACTCGCATTTGACCATGACGAAGATGGTCTGCATGGCGGTCAGCCCTCCTGCGAGGATTGCTCGACGGATTCGGAGGCAACCGGACGGCGGGCCGAGCGCAGCATGAAGGCCGGCATATGGTCGCCGAAGCCGATCACGGGTGTATCGTCGTCATCCTCGTCGCGGCGACGGCGGCGGTCACGATCCCGATCCCGACGCGGCTCGGACCGGCGGCTCTCCGCCGCAGCGACCGATTCGCGGGGATGCCTGTCCTCACGCGGCTGGCGGTCTTCCCGAGGCTGACGCTCCTCACGCGGTTGGCGGTCTTCGCGGGGTTGGCGCTCCTCGCGAGCGGCCTTCTCCTCGCGCTCGCCACGATCGCGCGGCGCGCGGTCGCGATCCTTGTCCTTGCCCCGGCCACGGCCGCGCCCACGACGCGCCTCATCCTCGCTGAGGAACTCGGCCGACTCGAGGCCATCGATGGCGATCAACGGAATCTCCCGCTTGATGAGGCGGCCGATGGCCGCGACCTGCTTGCCGTCCAGGGGGCTGGCCAGGGTGAAGGCGCGTCCCGTGCGGCCGGCGCGGCCGGTGCGGCCGATGCGGTGCACGTAGTCTTCGGCGCTGATGGGAACGTCGAAGTTGAAGACGTGGCTGAGCCCCTGCACGTCCAGGCCGCGCGCCGCCACGTCGGAGCAGACGAGCAGCGTGATGTCGCCCTTCTTGAAGGCCTCCAGCGTCTCCGTGCGCTTGGACTGCACCATGTCGCCGTGCAGCGCGCCGGCGTTGAAGCCGTGACGCTCCAGCGACTTCTGCAGGATGGCCACGTCGCGCTTGCGGTTGCAGAAGATGAAGGCGTTCTTGACGTCTTCGGTGCGCAGCAGGTGACGCAGCGCCTTGCGCTTGTCCTCCTCGTGCACCAGGGCCATGGCCTGGGTCACCGTTTCCGACGGCGAGGCCGGCGGGGCGACCGTCACTTCCTTCGGGTTCATCAGGAAGGCGTCGGCCAGACGGCGGATTTCCGGCGGCATCGTGGCGGAGAAGAACAGCGTCTGGCGCATGCGCGGCAGCTTGCTGACGATCCGCTCGATGTCGGGAATGAAGCCCATATCGAGCATCCGGTCCGCCTCGTCGATGACGAAGACCTTGATGTCGTTGAGCATGATGTTGCCGCGCTCGAACAGGTCGATCAGTCGGCCCGGAGTCGCGATCAGCACGTCCACGCCGCGGTCCAGCCGCTTCACCTGCTCGGTGAAGGTCTCGCCGCCGATCAGGAGCGCCATGCTCAGCTTGTGATGCTTGCCGTAGGTCTCGAAGCTCTCCGCCACCTGGGCGGCAAGCTCGCGAGTCGGCTCCAGGATGAGCGACCGGGGCATGCGCGCCCGCGCCCGGCCCGAGGCCAGGATGTCGATCATCGGCAGGGTGAAGCTGGCCGTCTTGCCGGTGCCCGTTTGCGCGCAGCCGAGCACGTCACGGCCTTGCAGGACCCAGGGAATCGCCTGTTCCTGAATCGGCGTCGGCTGGGTGTAACCCTTGTCCTCGATTGCCCGGAGGACTTCAGGTCCAAGCCCAAGTTCCGAAAATAGCATCCAACCTGTTTCTGTCTGGAGTACGAAAATCGAGCCGTCGCGGCCCGACGATTAGATGGGGCCGCAGAATATGAAGTCAAAGGGCGCTGTCAATAGAC
>JAEZPL010000792.1 GCA_023413605.1 Pseudomonadota bacterium | reverse complement strand
GTGCCGCTTCTGCTGCGCCTTCAGCGTCGGCAGGCGGCTTTCGTCGGCGATGAAGGCCCACAGCGCCGGGGTGGCGCGGATGAAGTCGTAGAATTCCTCCACAAGGCTGTCGAGCTGCCGCACCAGCGCCGGCGACACGCGTTGCAGGATCGCGCGGTCCTGCTCGTTCAGCCGGGTGGAGGCCGGAACGATGTCGCGTGCGGGGGCTGCCATGGAGGTCTCCTGCTGTGGGCCGGCCCGCTTGCGGTGGTATGGCGTGCCGGGAAACACCCGTAACGGAAGTAACGGCAGCAAAACAACAGGACTCCACTGTCGGGACGATGGGTCGCACCCCGGCCATCGCCGCACCTTCCGCACGGGCCGCGGCTGCGCTAGGCTCGCCCCCCATCGAACGGGGAGGGTTCTTCCATGCTCTACATGTTCCATTGCACCGACAAGGCCGGCGCCGCCCAGGTGCGCGCCGACAACCGGGCCGCCCACCTGGCCTATCTGGAATCGCAGGCCGACCGCATCTTCGTCGCCGGGCCGCTGCTGTCCGACGACGGGCAGGGCATGGTCGGCAGCCTGCTGATCGTGGAGTGCGCCGACGAGGCCGCCGCCAAGGACTTCGCCGCCAACGACCCCTACGCCAAGGCCGGCCTGTTCCAGAACGTCGAGATCCGCGCGTGGCGCCGGGTCTTCCCCAAGGCCTGAGCGGGAGACGGACGGCGATGGCCCGCTGGCTTCTGAAGTCGGAGCCCTTCAAGTATTCCTGGGACCGCATGGTCGCCGACGGCACCACCCATTGGGACGGCGTGCGCAACCATCAGGCATCCAACAACCTGAAGGCCATGAAGGTCGGCGACCGCGCCTTCTTCTACCACTCGAACGAGGGGCTGGAGGTGGTCGGCGTGGTGGAGATCGCGCGGGAATACTATCCCGACCCCAGCGACCCGGCGGGGCGTTTCGGCATGGTCGACGTCCGGGCGCTGATGCCCGTGAAAACGCCGGTCACGCTGAAGACGATGAAGGCCGATCCCCTGCTTCAGGGCATGGCGCTGGTGCGCCAGTCGCGCCTGTCGGTCTGCCCGGTGACCGACGCCGAATGGGCGCATGTCTGCGCATTGGCGGGGATTGACGCGTAACGGGGCGGGGCGGGCTTTCGGCCCGCCCTTATTCCGCCGGGGCGCAGATGGTCGCCTGGAAATCCTGGGTGGCCTGCCGCATGCGCAGGGCCAGCGCCCGCACCTCCGCCGCGGCTTCGGCGAAGCTTTTCTCCGGGGCCGCGGCGTCGCCGGCTATTGGGGTGGGCTTTGGGGCGGCGCGCAGGGTCGCGTCGATCACCATCAGGCTCGTCCGGTTGCCCATCTCCGTCAGGCGGCGGGCGAGGTCGATGCCGCCGGCCGTGCCGTCCGCGTTGGTCGTGCTGGCCATGCCCCTGATCTCCCCTTGCCCGCATGTGCCTGTTCCGGGCGGCCCGCGGGCGTGCCGGCGCCGGACGACGTGCAACGCTAGCGAGCGCGGGTTAAGGTGCGGTTAAGTGCCCCGCCCGGAGGGGCGTGAGGCCTACGCCTCGGCCGCTGGGATTAAGCGCGACAAATAGTCGCGGAGCGGTCCGAGAGGCTTCGGCCGGTTTTTCAAAGAAACGAGCGTTGCGCCGCAACAAAGTGGGTTGGAAAGACCCGTTGGAGGTGGCGGACAATCGGCCGTTCTGCTTGTAGAGACGGGGACTTGTGTGGATAATGAACGGCAACACGGGGTGGCTGGCCGCCACTCTCCAAGCCCTTCAGGGCACAACCAGAAGCACTACGGGGGAATCGCGAGCCAATGTCCGATAATTCGTTTTTTCCTGTTAAGCCAGAGATCGCCAAGACCGCGTATGTGGACGAGGCTGCCTACGCCAGTATGTACGAGCAGTCCATCAAGGATCCCGAGGCCTTCTGGGGTGAGCACGGCAAGCGCATCGACTGGATCAAGCCGTACACCAAGGTGAAGGACGTCAGCTACACCGGCGATGTCCACATCAAGTGGTTTTACGACGGCACGCTGAACGTTTCGGCCAACTGCATCGACCGCCATCTGGCGACGCGCGGCGACCAGACCGCGATCATCTTCGAGGGTGACGACCCGTCGGTTTCCAAGCACATCACGTACAAGGAACTGCACGAGAACGTCTGCCGACTCGCCAACGTGCTGAAGAAGCACGGCGTCAAGAAGGGCGACCGCGTCACCATCTACCTGCCGATGATCCCCGAGGCCGCCTATTCGATGCTGGCCTGCGCGCGCGTCGGTGCGATCCATTCCATCGTGTTCGGCGGTTTCTCGCCGGACAGCCTGAAGGACCGCATCGTCGACTGCGACAGCCACTTCATCATCACCTCGGACGAAGGCCTGCGCGGCGGCCGCAAGGTTCCGCTGAAGGCCAACGCCGACAAGGCCGCGGCCGGCGCGCCGAGCGTCAAGACGATGCTGGTCGTCAAGCACACCGGCGGCGAGGTCGCCTGGACCGAGGGCCGCGACGTCTGGTACCACGAGGAAATCGCGTCGGTTTCCGCCGACTGCCCGCCGGAGGAGATGAGCGCGGAAGACCCGCTGTTCATCCTCTACACCTCGGGTTCGACCGGCAAGCCGAAGGGCGTGCTGCACACCACCGGCGGCTATCTCGTCTACGCGTCGA
>JAEZPL010000075.1 GCA_023413605.1 Pseudomonadota bacterium | reverse complement strand
GACCGCTGCATCGACCTGGGCGCCTGCCCGGGCGGCTGGACCTGGGTTCTGCACGAACTGGGCGCCAGCGTGGTCAGCGTGGACAAGGCGCCGCTCGACCCCGCCATCGCGGCGCTGCCGCGCGTGGAGTTCCGGCAGGAGAGCGCCTTCGGCCTGAAGCCGCAGGACGTCGGGCCGGTGGACTGGCTGTGCTGCGACGTCATCTGCTACCCGACGCGCCTGCTGCGGCTGGTCCAGCAGTGGATGGACAGCGGTCTTGCCAAGCGCTTCATCTGCACGCTGAAGTTTCAGGCTGAAACCGACCACGAGACAGCGCGCGCCTTCGCCGCCATCCCCGGCGGGCGGGTCCTGCATTTGAACCACAACAAGCACGAACTGACGTGGATGTGGCCGGTCGATCCTCGGTGACGTGCCGCGTCGGGGGCAACGATTCACGCGGATGACACGGATTTCGACACGGATGACAGGGCTATCTTTTGATCTTGGCTTGGTGCGCGCTGTTCGTTCAGACCGTGCTCGGCAAGATTAAAAAATGTCCGTGTCATCCGTGTAAAGACTTGCCCGCCTCTCCACGACCTCCCCAAGAATCCGACGCACCTCACGCCCGCCGCAGCGCCAGTTCCAGCGCCGGCCGCAGGATCGACGCGGCGGCGTAGCCGATTTCCACGACCTCTTCGGCGCGGTCGAACTCCAGGATGCCGATGTGGGCGAGGCGGGGGGCGATCAGCACGTCCGGCGGCTCGCCGGCCAGGCGGGAGCGCGTGATGCGGTCCTGCATGATGTCGATGGAGCCGGCCATGACGTCCATCACATTCGGCACGGGTGTCGCGGTGCGCTCCAACTGGCTGGCGAGGAAGCGTGTGCGCGGGCCGGGGCGCCGGCCGATCCAGGAGGCGATCTGCGACGTCAGGCCCGAGAAGGTGGGGGACGTGGCGTCTCCCGCTGCCGCCGTCGGCATGGCGGCCACGCCGGCCGCTTCGATGGGGGCCGCCGCGGCAGGCACCGGGGCCGGGCTGCGCGGGGAGCCGCGCAGGGCAGGGCGGGCCAGCGGCGACAGTTCGCTGTTCAGGTTGACCGCGATCACCACGTCGGCGCCCAGCGCCCGGCACAGCGACACCGGCACCGGGTTCACCAATGCCCCGTCGACCAGCCAGCGGTCGTCGCGCCGCACCGCCGGGAACAGGCCGGGCATGGCGGCGGAGGCCTGGACGGCGCTGAGCAGCGGCCCTTCCCGCAGCCAGATCTCGCGCCCGGTGCTGAGGTCGGTCGCGACGGCGGCGTAGGGCTTGTGAAGCTGGTCGATGGTGACCTCGGTGCGGTGGTTGCGGAACCGCTCGAACGCCTTTTCGGCGGCCACCAGCCCGCCGCGCCGGAAGGTCAGGTCGATGATGCCCAGCATGCCGAGCCAGCCCATGTTCTGCGCCCAACTCTGCAACTCGTCCAACTGCTCGGTCAGGTAGGCGGCGCCGACGACCGCGCCGATGGACGTGCCGCAGATCACGTCCGGCTCGACCCCGATTTCCTCCAAGGCGCGCAGCACGCCGATGTGCGCCCAACCGCGTGCGGCCCCGCTGCCCAGCGCCAAACCGATTTTCAATCCGCTCACGCCTGCGCCTCCATCAGCCTCGTTCTTGGCAATTTGGGGATCCGGCGGATTGCGGGAAACCCTTCCTTCGGGCAGAGCAGGGTTACGCTGGGGCATTCGCGCGGCACTATCCAAAATTGTCTGGGAATTTTCGCTTTATTGGCTTTAGGTCAGGCGTTTTTCTTCCTGTGCTGTGGCATTTTCATGGATGAATCATTTTCCTTGTCGCGTTAACCAAACATCAATTGGTCAAGCGCAAGATCGTCGCAGGCACGGACATTTAGCGATGGCGGAGGATGCCATGGCCCAGGATCTGAAGAGCTTCAAAAAGGATTGGCAGCGTTGGTCGCCGGCGGAAAAGCTGGTCGCCATTGCCCTGCTGGTGGTCGCGACGGTCGTTCTCGGCGGTCCCGTGACGACGCTCCTGTAACGTTTTCTTCTGAATACTGTCCGGGAGAGCGTCAGAGGAGCGAGGCGAGCGCCGCGATCCCGAACCCTCCCAACACCGCGCCCGACGCGCGGTTGATCCACAGCATGGCGGCGGGCGTGACCCGACGCCGGAAGGCGCCGACCGAGGCGCTGAGCAAAAGCCACCACAACGCCGATCCGACGAAAACGCCGAGCACGAGAACGGCGGCCGCAACCATGTTGCCGGTTGCCGCACCATCTCCGCCCGCGCCGTTTCCACCGGAGCCGGTCGACAGCCCCAGCCCGCCGAACACCGCGGCGAAGCTGAGGATCGTCGCCGGGTTGGCCAAGGTCAGCAGAAAGGTCGAGGCGTAGGCGCCGGCCAAACCGGCCGCCGATCGTGCTTCGGCCGGACGTTCGGCGGGGCGGGCGCGCAGGGTGCTCCAGCCCAGCCACAGAAGCATCAGGCCGCCGACCAGCTTCAGGGCGACCTGTCCCCCCATCAGCGCGTCGGTCACCAGCGCCACGCCGAAGCCGGCAATGGCGCCATAGACCGCATCCGCGCTGGCGGCGCCCAGACCGCTGGCAAAGCCGTGCACCGGCCCGTCCGCCAGCGTGCGGCGGATGCACAGCAGCCCGATCGGCCCGACCGGGGCGGCGATAGTGAGCCCGATGACGAGCCCCTTCAGCAAGGCGGGCAAGGAGTCCATGGCGTTTACTCTGTCGGGAGAAGGGCGGTTTCCTTAACCGAGGACAGCGCGATCACGGTGTGCGAGCGGGCCACGCCCGGCAGCGTCTTCAATTGGTTGGACAGGAACCGCTCCAGCGCTTCCGTATCCGCCACGCGCACCTTCAGCAGATAGGACCACTCGCCGGTGACGTGGTGGCATTCCTGCACGGCCGGCATGGCGAGGACAGCGGCACGGAAGGGCGCGTCGTGCTCCGGCCGTTCCAGCAGAACCTCCACGAAGGCCAGAACGTCGAGGCCCAGGGCCTTCGGCGACATCCTGGCGCTCCAGCCCTGGATCGCGCCGGAGCTTTGCAGCTTTTTCAAACGCTCGTTGACGGCTGAAACGGACAGCCCCACCGCCGCCCCGATGTCGGCGTAGGAAGCGCGCCCGTCGTGCTGGATGTGCGCTGCTATCTTGCGGTCAATGTCGTCCATGACCGTAAATATTTCACTTAATGGCTCGTACTGGAAGATGAATTTTCGGGTATCGGCCCAAGGCGCGGTGCCTTTTTCCGGTTCGCGGATCGGCGCGGGGCGGGGCTTTGGGCATGCGGATCCGAAAGGCAAAGGGTTCATTGCGCCCCTCGTGCCCTTCGGATCGCCGTGTTTTTTAAAAGAAGGCTGTTCCAGGCGGCTCAGCGCCGCCGGGTGTTCCGGCCGTTCATGCGCGCGCTCTGGAGCTTCGCGCCGGAAAAGTCCACGCCGTCCAGGTCGGCGTTCTCCAGGTCAGCATCGGTCAGGTTCGCCTGGGTCAGGCAGGAGCCGACCAGCAAGGCCTGCCGCAGATCCGCGCCCATCAGGTTGGCCGCCCAGGAGCGGCCGGTGGGCCGGCCGGCGGGGTCCTTGATTTCCGCCGGACCGAGATTGACCCGCGTCAGATCGGCGCCGGTCAGACTGGCGTAGCTGAGGTTCGCGCCCGACAAGTCGGCGCCCATCAGGTTGGCGCCTTCCAGGTTGGCGCCGGAAAGGTCGGCCATCATCAACCGCGCGCCGGTCAGCGCGGCGTCCGACAGGTTCGCCCCGCGCAGGGACGCTGCGCTGAGGTTCACGTTGCGCAGGTCGGCGCGGCTGAGGTCGGCGCCGTCCAGATCCGCCCGTTCGCCCCGCTGGCCGAAGCTGTCGATCCAGCGCTCATGGTCGAAGATGGCGCGCTGTATCTCGGACCCCATGCTGTCGATGGGGCGGGTCAGGCAGGCGTTGCCGAAATCCGCCTGCGACAGGTCGCAGGCGGCCATGCGCGTGCCGACCATGTCGGCGTTGTCAAAGGTGGCGCCGTCCAACTGAGCGCCCGACAGGTTGGCGCC
>JAEZPL010000071.1 GCA_023413605.1 Pseudomonadota bacterium | reverse complement strand
CGCTGCTGGCGCAGGCCGACCCGCGCAAGCGCCCCCTGGCCCTGGTGATCGACAGCCGCACACGCGATTTCTCCGCGCACGCGCTGCTGGAGGAGGTCGAGTCGCTGAAGGCGCATGAGGATCTCGACGTCCGGCTGGTCTTCCTGGACTGTGGCGACGAGGTGCTGCAGCGTCGCTTCACCGAAACGCGTCGCCGCCACCCGCTGGCCATCGACCGGCCGGTTCCGGACGGCATCCAGCGCGAACGCGCCATGCTGTATCCGCTGAAGCAGCAGGCCGATGTGACCATCGACACGACGCAACTGTCGATCCACGACCTGCGCCGCCTGCTGGCGGGCAATTTCCAGATCGACGCCCAGGCGGCGCTTCAGGTCTTCGTGACCTCCTTCTCCTTTCGGCTGGGGTTGCCCCGCGAGGCGGACCTCGTGTTCGACGTACGCTTTCTGACCAACCCGCATTATGATCCGGAATTGCGTCCCCTGACCGGACTGGATGCCGGCGTCGCGGCGCGGGTGGAGGGAGACCCGGATTTTCCGGCTTTCTTCAAGCACCTGACGGACTTGTTGCAGCCGCTGCTGCCGCGCTACAACCAGGAAGGCAAGAGCTACCTGACCATCGCGGTCGGCTGCACCGGGGGGCGGCATCGGTCCGTGTTCGTCGCCGAACGCCTGGCGGCGTGGCTGAGGGATCTGGGGATCAAGGTGGGATTGAGCCACCGGGAATTGGAACGCCAAACGCCGCGGGCCGGATGAGAGGGCACAGGCGTTGTACAATGTCGAGGCGTATCGGGTCGAAGCGCATGGGATCGAAGCACAGGGCGAACCGCGCGACAACACATTGCTTCGATAATCATGGCAAATTGTCGCAAATAAGAATAGTACAATAAGGAACGTGGCCTTGGGGGAGGATCCAAAATTGAAGGATGTCCCATGATCGGTATGGTTCTGGTGACCCACGGACGGCTTGCGGAGGAGTTCATCGCCGCGCTGGAGCATGTGGTGGGTGAGCAGCAGCAGGTGCGGGCCGTGTGCATCGGCCCCGATGACGACATGGAGCAGCGCCGGCAAGACATCCTGAACTCCGTGGCCGACGTCGACGACGGATCCGGTGTCGTGGTGCTGACCGACATGTTCGGCGGTACGCCGTCCAACCTCGCCATCTCCATCATGGACAAGGCGAAGGTGGAGGTGATCGCCGGCGTGAACCTGCCGATGCTGATCAAGCTGGCCAGCGTGCGCCGCCAGGAAACCCTGGCCCACGCCGTGGCCGCCGCCCGCGAGGCAGGGCAGAAATACATCAACGTCGCTTCCTCCCTGCTGTCGGACGGATAAACGGATGAGCGATCCAGACCAGAAGGCGCCCCAGGAAGGCGCCCAGAACCCCGAGATTTGCCAGACCGTCACCATCTGCAACCAGCGGGGCCTGCACGCCCGCGCCGCGGCCAAGTTCGTGAAGCTGGTTGCCACCTTCGATTGCGAAATCGAGGTCCGACGCGGGGAGACCCAGGTCTCCGGCGAATCGATCATGGGCCTGATGATGCTCGCCGCCGGTCCTGGCACCTCGGTTGAGTTGTGCGCCTATGGCCGGCAGGCCGAGGAGGCCATAGCGGCGCTTGTGGACCTGATCACGCGCAAGTTCGATGAAGACTGACGCCCCGGCCGCTGGCCAAGGGCGGTCGTTGCGCGGGCTGGGCGTGGCTCCCGGCATTGCCATCGGTCCCGCCTATGTGGTGGAAAGCGGCGCCGTCCGCGTTCCCGAATACAGTCTGACCGCCGATCAGGTGGAAGCCGAGGTCGCGCGCTTCGCCGAGGCCTGCACCAAGGCCCGCCGCCAGATCCGCAAGTTGAAGAGCAAGGCGCTGGTCCTGCCCGGCTCCGCGTCGGAAGAGATCGGGTTCCTGCTCGACGCCCACCTCGCGATGGTGACCAACTCCCGCCTGACACGCGGCGTCGAACGCCGCATCCAGGAGGAGCACATCAACGCCGAGGCTGCGGTGCAGGCGGAAATCGCCACCATCGCCCAGACCTTCGCGGGCATGGAGGACAGCTATCTCGCCGGCCGCATCGCCGATGTGCGCGAGGTCGGGCGGCGCCTGATCCGCAACCTGATGCGGCACGAGTACAAGGCCTTCTCCATGCTCACCCCCGGGACGGTGATCCTGGCGGAGGAGCTGACGCCCGCCGACACCGCCCTGCTGGACCCGCGCCGCGTCGCCGGCTTCGCCACCGTGCTGGGCGGGGCGGAGGGGCACACCGCCATCATGGCCCGCTCGCTCGGCCTGCCGGCCGTTCTGGGCGTGGCCGGGCTGCTGGCCGGGCTGAAGAACGGGACCACCGTCATCGTGGACGGCGTGCAGGGCCGCGTGTTCATCGACCCGACGCCCGAGACGCTGGCCGACTACCAGCTGCGCCGTGCCGAGCGGGAGCGGGAGCGCGAACAGCTGAAAAGCCTGCGCCGGCTGCCCGCGGTGACCCGCGACGGCACGGCCATCACGCTTCAGGCCAACCTGGAGTTGCCGCGTGACCTCGACCACGCGCTGGAAAACGGGGCTCAAGGCATCGGCCTGCTGCGCACCGAATTCCTGTTCATGAACCGCGACCACCTGCCGGACGAGGACGAGCAGTACACCGTGCTGCGCTCCATCGTGGAAGGCATGGGCGGCCGCACCGTCACCGCCCGCACCATGGACGTGGGCGGGGAGAAGCTGGCCGGTTGGATGGCCGGCAAGTACGGGGAGCCCGCCAACCCGGCGCTGGGCCTGCGCGCGGTCCGTCTGGGCCTGCGCGAGCCGAAGCTGCTGGAAACGCAGCTCGCCGCCATGCTTCGGGCCGGCGCGCACGGGCCGTTGCGCATCCTGCTGCCGATGATCTGCTCGGTCGCCGAGGTGCAGCGCGTGCGCGAGATGATGGGACAGGTGGCCCGCCGCCTGCGCCGCCGCGGCGTCGCCATCGCCGACCCGCTGCCGCCCGTGGGCGTAATGGTGGAGGTGCCGGGAGCCGCCCTGTCCGCCGACGCGCTGGCCTATGCCGGCGACTTCTTCGCCATCGGCACCAACGATCTGACGCAGTACACGCTGGCCATCGACCGCGGCGACGAACAGGTCGCCTCGCTCTACGACCCGCTGCACCCCGCCGTGCTGCGCCTGGTCCAGTTCACCATCGAAGCGGCGCTGCGCGCCCGCATCCCCGTGTCCGTCTGCGGCGAAATCGCGGGCGACTCGCGCTACACCGCGTTGCTGCTGGGCCTGGGCGTGCGCGACCTGTCCATGGTTCCGCCGTCCATCCCCGTGGTGAAGAAGCGGGTCCGCACCCTGGACCTGATGGAAGCCAGCCGCCGCGCCCGCGTGATCATGGACCAGAGCGACAGCGGCCGCATCGCAACCCTGCTGGACGACTTCAACGCGGTGGGGTGAGGGCACTGCCCGAGAATGCTGGCCCTCACCCGGCGCTTCGCGCCACCCTCTCCCCCGCCGAAGGCGGGAGAGAGGGGAAGGCGCCCTACCCCAGCACCCGCACCGGGTTCCCCGCGTGCCACGCCAGGATGTCCTCCAGCGCGTCGCGGTAGAAGACGTCATAATTCTCGCGGGTGACATACCCCAGATGCGGGGTCAGCACCGTGTTGGGGGCTTCCAGCCACGGGCTGCCGGGGGGCAGAGGCTCCACCGGGAAGACGTCCAGGCCGGCGCCGGCGATGCGGTGCTCGTGCAGGGCGGCCAGCAGCGCCGCCTCGTCCACCAGACCGGCGCGGGAGGTGTTGACGAAGAAGGCGCTGGGCTTCATGGCCGCGAACTCCTCCGCCCCCACCACGCCGCGGGTGCGGTCGCTCAGCACCAGATGAACGCTGACGATGTCGGAGGTCGCGAACAGCTCCCGCTTGTCCAGGCGGACGGCGTCCGCGGCGGCGGCGCGCTCGTCGGTCAGGTTGGGGCTCCAGGCCGCGACCTCCATGCCGAAGGCCTGCCCGACGCGCGCCACCTGCGTGCCGAGCTTGCCCAGCCCCACGAGGCCCAGCCGCTTGCCGGCCAGCCCCTGGGTCAGGCCGGTCTGCCAGCGCCCTTCGCGCAACGCCCGTTCCTCGCACGGAATGCGCTTGACCAGGGCCAGGATCAAGCCCCAGGTCAGCTCCGCCGTCGGGGTGCCGACCATGCCCGTGCCGCACACGGTGATCCCGCGCGCCTCGCAGGCAGCCAGATCGATGGCGTTGTTGCGCGCGCCCGTGGTGACCAGCAGGCGCAGGTTGGGCAGCCGTTCGATCAGGCTGGCCGGGAACGGCGTGCGTTCCCGCATGATGACCAGCACGCTGTAGGGTTCCAGCGTCGCCGCGACCTCCTCGGCCGGAATCGGGCGCTCGAACACGGTGAGCGCGCTGCCGTTCGGCAGCCGGTGCCATTCCGCAAGGTCGCGGGCGACGTTCTGGTAGTCGTCGAGGATGCCGATCTTCATGGACGGCCCAGCCTGCCTGCGGGTCACTTGGTGAAGTACGGGGCCAGGTTGGCGCGGATGCGCTCCAGCACCGGAGTCATCTCGGCGGAGACCTGGAAGGTCTGGCCGGTGATGGTCTCGAAGGCCTCGATGTAGATGCGGGCGGCTTCCAGCACGACCTCGGCCGGGACCTCCGGGATCGGGTCCTTGTAGGGGTCGCAGCGCTGGGTCACCCAGCTGCGCACGAAGTCCTTGTCGAAGCTATCCGGACGCTGCCCGGCCTCGTACCGCTCCGGATAGCTGGCGGCGAACCAGTAGCGGCTGCTGTCCGGGGTGTTGATCTCGTCGGACAGGATTATTTTTCCTGCATCGTCGAAGCCGAACTCGTACTTCGTGTCGACCAGGATCAGGCCGCGCTCCGCCGCCATCTCCCGCCCGCGGGCGAACAGGGCCAGCGCCTTGGCGGTCACCTCGTCCCACTGGGCCTGGGTGAGAAGCCCGCGCTCCACGATCTGGGCGGCGGTCAACTCCTCGTCATGGCCGGCGTCGAAGGCCTTCGTGGTGGGGGTGATGATGGTCTGCGGCAGCTTCTGGTTTTCGCGCAGGCCGTCCGGGAACGTGTGGCCATACATCTCGCGACGGCCCTTCTTGTACATGGTCCACAGCGAGGTGCCGGTGGTGCCGGCCAGATAGTCGCGCACCACGATCTCCACCGGCATGATGGTCAGGCGCTTGGCGACCACCACGTTGGGGTCCGGGTATTCGATGACGTGGTTCGGGCAGAGATCCTTGGTCGCCTCGAACCAGTGGCGGGCGATCTGGGTCAGCACCTGCCCCTTGAAGGGGATTGCCGTCAGAATGATGTCGAAGGCCGACAGCCGGTCGGTGGCGATGATGACGCGACGCCCGTCGGGAAGGTCGTAGTTCTCGCGCACCTTGCCACGGTAATGGTTGGGCAGTTCGGGGATGGCGGCGTCGCGCAGGACGTTCGACAGGTGCGGGGCAAGCTGGGCGGTGTCGACCATGATTCCAAATCCGGCAAAAGGGAGCCGCATGATAGCGCAATCGCCGCGTGGGGCCAGCGCGGTTATGATCCCAATTTCGGCGGATGAGGGCTGCGCATGCTGAGGGATGGGGAGGTTCACGTCTGGTACGCCGACCTGCACACCTTGGCCGGGCGGCTGGAGGCGTTCCGCGCCCTGCTTGCCCCCGACGAGGCGGATCGGGCGGCCCGCTTCCGGACGGAACAGTTGCGCGAGCGCTGCGTGCTGCGGCGCGGGCTGCTGCGCACCCTGCTCGGCCACGCAACCGGCCGGGCGCCGGAATCGCTGACCTTCGACTACGGGCCGCAGGGGAAGCCTTCGCTGCACGGCGGGCCGGCCTTCAACCTCGCCGACTGCAAGGACGACGTGCTGATCGCCATCGCGCCAGCACGGGAACTGGGCGTGGATATTGAGCGGCTGCGCACCGTTCCGGACGCCGACGGCATCGCGAAGCGTTTCTTCGCACCGCCCGAATACGCCGCCTTCGCCGCCACACCGGAACCGCAGAGGGACGAGGCCTTCCTGAACGGCTGGACCCGGAAGGAGGCCTTCATCAAGGCGACCGGCGCCGGCTTGTCCATGCCGCTGGACCGCTTCGCGGTGGAGTTGGTGCCCGGCCGCCCCGCGCGCATCCTGAACGTGGATCCGGCGCTGGAGGCCGGCGGCGCCGCGGACTGGTCGTTGTTCGACTTGCGCCCGGCGCCGGGCACGCTCGCGGCGCTGGCGGTGCGCGGCGGCGGATGGCGCCCGGTTCTGCGCAACGCCACAGCGGCGCTCAGGCCCGACTGATCTCCCAGGTGATGCGCGCGGGCTGTTCGCCCAGTTCGGCGGAGCCGATGACAATCTCCCCGCGTGGCGGCAACGGCATGGACTGCCCCTGCTCCAGCACCCGCGGCTCGCCGCCCGGCACCAGGACGGCGGTGCCGTTGCGGCCTTGGCTTTCCAGCACGAACCCGTCATCCCGCTGCGTCACCGTCGCGTGCCGGCGGGAGGCGGAAGCGATGTCCAGCACGACCCGGCATTGCGAGGAGCGGCCGATGGACAGTTCCATCCCGTCGTCCGGGATCGCGTGCGTCCGCCCGCCATGGGACAGCACCAACAGCGGCTCCGCCGCCTTGGGCGCCCGCACATCCACGGTCTCCGCCGCGGTCACCGTCACTGCTGCCGCCTGAACCGGCGCGCCGCTTCGCGGCGCCCCCAGCAGCGGCGTGCTGAGGGAACGCTGCTCGTCGGGGATCGCGGCAATCTTCGCGATCAGCCCCTCGGCCAGCGCCCGCGGAATGCCGGCGGCGCGCAGGCGGCGGCCGAGCCCGCTGCGCACATCCTCCACGCTGACGCCGGGCGCGGCCAGTTCGCGGGCCGAGCCGATGTGCTCGAACTCCCCGGCGACCTGCCGGATCAGCCCGCTGATCTTGTGCCGCCCAAAGCTGCTGGTGGCGAGGTCGAGGAGGAAGCCGATGCGCTGCGCCGGCATGGGCAGCCGACCGGCAAGGCGCTGCACGGTCGCGTCGAAGGGCGCGTCCTGGCCGTCCATGCCCCAGACCATCTTCCCGCGGCGGACCAGCGCCTCCGCCATGCCCGGACCGCCGAAAAAGCCGTCGAATCCGATCAGCCGCTCCACGATGGCCTGGAAGGCCTTGCCCTCCGCCGCGTCGGTGGTGCGGGTCAGCGGGGTCAGCCCGGACAGACCGCCCTGGACGCGCCGCAACAGCGCGGCCCGCGTTTCCGTGAAACCGCCGCCGCCCAGCGCGTTGGACAGGGCCAGAAGTTCGTCCGTGAAAGGCAGCCGGTCGTCCAGATCGCCGTGCATGGTTGCAAGCAGGCTCTGCAGCGCCGTACCCAGGTCGGGCGCATAGCCGATCAGCGCCCGCACGGGCTCCCGCCCGTCCACGGTCTCGGTCAGGAACTCGTCGATCAGCCGGCCGTTTTCCGGGTCGCCGTCCTCGTGGAAGCGCAGGATCGTGGTGACCTTGGAACTCCAATCGCGGGAAGGCTCCAGCGCCGCGCCGAAGGCGTGGGTGATCAGGCGGTCGCGCTCCTCCGGCGGGTGGTCCAGCGTCGCGGCCAGCAGCCCCGACACCCCGCCGCGCGCCAGCGCCTGATCGATCGGGGCGAGCGTCGCGGACGCCTGCGCCAGGTCCTTCAGCCCATTGAACAGCCGCAGAAGCTGATCCTGCCGGTCGAAGGGCTTCATCCCGAGCAGCGGCGCCTGGAGCGTGGCGAGCCGGCTGATCGCCGGGTTGAACAGCAGCGCCTCGCGCTCGAAATAGCGCAGCGGGTAATAGCGGTGGAGCTGTTCCGCCGGGATGACCACCTGCTCGTCCCAATAGCCGCGCAGCAAGCGCAGAAGGACTTTCCGGCTGTCGAAGGAAAAGACCTGGAGAACGCCGTCGCACGGATTGGCGTCGTCGATGTGCGAGATGGTGGTGTTTTTCCCACCGCCTGCCGCCGCCTTCTCGAAGATGATCTCTTCCTTGCCGGCCTGATTGACCTTCTGGACACGGACAACCGGAAATTTAGCGAGACGAAGCAAATAGGCTGCGCGCTCCATCGCCGCCTTTTCGTCGTCGAAGACGCCGTCGATGTTGGGCTTGCCGCCCTGTTCGACGACCACTTCGAACTTCATGTCCCGCCGCCGTGACATCATCGGCTTTTCGCCCCAATCTTTGCCATGCAGGGGGTATTTCAGACACTTTATGGTAGGCCGCCCCGCCCCATTTCGCAGCAAGATTCGATCCATGACGTTAACGGCAGGCCCCCGAATGGCACCGCTGGCGGCGGCGCGCTTGCGCTAAACTGGCGAACCATGCGCACCCTGACCTTCCCCCTGCTGCTGCTCCTCGTCTGCGTTACGGCGGTTGCCGCCTGGGCGGAACCGCTCGCCCCTCCCCTCGGCCCCGACGACCGCGAGGCGATCGCCCGCAGCGGCTTGCCGGCGGAGGACGTCGGCTATGTCCTGTTCGACCTGGACAGCCACGCCACCGTCGCCGAGCGGCAGGGCGGCAAGGCCTTCGTTCCGGCGTCGGTCGCCAAGCTGCCCACCATGGCCGCGGCGCTGGCCGTGCTGGGTCCGGACCATCGCTTCGAAACGACGCTGCACGCGATCGGCACCCTGACCGACGGCGTGCTGGACGGTGACCTGATCCTGAAGGGCGGCGGCGACCCGTCGCTGGCCACCGAAGGACTGATGGATCTGGTGGCGGAACTGCGCGTGATGGGCATCGCACGGGTCGCCGGCCGCTTCCTCTACGACACGTCCGCCCTGCCCGAACTGCCGGAAATCGATTCCGGCCAGCCCTGGACGGCCGGATACAACACCGGGGTCGGTGCCCTGTCGGTGAACTTCAACCGCTTCCAGCTCGCCTGGACGGGCAATGGGACGGGCACCAATAGAACGGACACCAATGGAACGGGCAACGCCAGGCAGCCGGTGCAGGCTTCCGCCTGGTCGGTGTCCGACGCCGGCCGCGTGCCGCTGGACAGCGTGGCGGTCGAGGTCATGGCCGACGAGGCGACGCCCTTCACCCCGGTGTCCGCGATGGACGGCGAGCGCTGGCGCTTCGCCCCGCGGCCGGGCGTGGCGGCGAGCGTCTGGCTGCCGGTCACCCGGCCGGGGCTCGCCGCGGCGCATGTCTTTCGCCGCGTGGCGGCTGAATCCGGCATTGCCTTGCCCACCCCAGCGGCCGGAACGGTCCCGTCGACCGCCACCCTGGTCGCCCTGCACCGGAGCGAGCCGCTGACCGTCCTGGCCCGGCAGGTGCTGCGCTATTCCAACAACCTGTCGGCGGAACTGATCGGCCTGTCCGCCTCCCGGCGCCTCGATCCCACGGTGCGGACCCTGGCGCAGTCGGCGGCGGTGCTGACCACCGCCTCCATCCTGTCGGGGCCGAAGGCCGACTGGTCGGGCCTGCGCCTCGTCAACCATTCGGGGCTCAGCGCCGCGTCCCGCATCACGCCCACCCAGATGACGGCGCTGCTGCGCGTCGCCGGGCCGGATGTGTGGGCGCTGCTGCCTGGCGAGGACGAGGGGAAGGCGCTGCCCACCGGCGTACGCGCGAAGTCCGGAACGATGGCCTACGCCAAGGCACTGACCGGCACCCTGACCACGGCCGGCGGCCGACGGCTCGGCTTCGCCTTCTTCGTGACGGACGAGGCGCAGCGTCGCGCCATGGACGCCGCGATGGACCGCCGCGTGGCCGAACTTCCGCCGGAGGCGCGCGCATGGCTCGTCCGTGCCCGCAAGCTGCAGGCGGAACTGCTGACGCTGTGGATCGCGCAGCTTTGATCATCGGTGGACCGGTGCGCGGCACCAGCCCGCAAGCGGTTGCGAAGACACGGCGGCGCGGTGCATTGTTGGAATGAACCCCACCTGGGACCGCCTCGGGAGACCACCTTGGGGATCATCACTGGGGAACCACCATCGGAGAGCGCCGATTGAGGCCAACCATGCCAACGCGACAACCCAGGCAACCCGGTCGCCCGCGTGATGGCCTGGAGCGGCCGGACGTGGTCGCCAACCGCTACCACGACCGCCAACTGGGGGCGGAGGTGATCACCATCGTGGTCGGCGGTTGCGTGGTCAGCGACGACCCCAATGTCATCATCACCACCACGCTGGGATCCTGCGTCGCCGCCTGCATCTTCGATCCCGTCGCCGCCATCGGCGGCATGAATCATTTTCTGTTGCCGGACCAGGGCACCGACCGGCTGTCGGTCGCGTCGCGTTATGGCAGCGCCGCCATGGAACAGCTGATCAACCGCATGCTGTCGGTCACCGGCCGGCGCGACCGCCTGCGCGCCAAGGTCTTCGGCGGCGCCAACGTCAACACCGGCGCCACCCGCAACGCCGACATCGGCCAGCGCAACGTCGAGTTCGTCATGGATTATCTGGCGACGGAGGGCATTCCGACCATGAGTTGGGACGTCGGCGGCACATCGCCCCGCGCTCTGCGTTTCTTCCCGACGACCGGCCGGACCCAGCGTCGCCTGATCGGGGAGGAGAAGCTGCGGGACATCGCGCGCTCCGAAGCCTCCTTCATGGAGCGGCTGCGCATGACCAAGATCGAAGGCGACATCGAACTTTTCTAGACGGAGACGTTACAACCGCATGCTCCACGGCCTCTCCCGCCTGCTGCCGGAAATCGCGGAACAGGGCCTCGACGAGGCCGTCGTCTACCGGCGGGAGGGGCTGTACCAACGCCCGCGCGCCGAGCGGGGGCATGGCCTGACGCCCGCCCGCGGTCCGCTGCTCTGTCCCATCTGCGGGCGGCAGGCGGCACGGTTCCTGCCTTTCGGACTCGGAGGCCGACCGAACGCCCGCTGCCCCGACTGCGGGTCGCTGGAGCGGCACCGCTTCCTGTGGATGGTGCTGGCGGAACGCACACCCTTCTTCCGCCGCAGGTTGGCCGTCCTGCACACCGCTCCTGAACCCTGCCTGGAGGCGCCCTTCCGCGCCGCGCACGGGCGGGGCTACGTCACGCTGGACCGCTTCAACCCGGCGGCGGACGTGCAGGCCGACCTGACCGATCTGCCCTTCCCCGACGGCCGGTTCGACATGGTTGTGTCGAGCCATGTGCTGGAGCATGTGCCCGACGACCGGGCCGCGTTGGGGGAGATCGCCCGCGTGCTGAAGCCTTCCGGCTGCGCCGTGCTGCTGTTCCCCTTCGATCCCAAGGGACCGACGCAGGAGGACCCGGCCATGGACACGCCGGCCAAGCGGCTGGCGACCTACGGACACCCCTACCACTACCGCATCTACGGCACCGACACGCCCCGGCGGATGCGGGGCTGCGGGCTGGACGCGACACTCGTCGCTTCGGCCGACGTTCTCAGCGCCCACAAGCGGAGGCGGAGGCGCATCAACCGCAATCATCTGTTCCTGGCACGGCCGACCGGGTAGGCGCGTTTCTTGCCCGCGCACCGCGACGGCCTGCCGCATCCCCGGTTGGTTTCGGATTTGGGCCGCCGTTCCGGGGCAAGCTGTGCCATATGTTGGCCTACCTGCCGCTTCCCGGATCACGGCGCAGCCTGGACCGCTTGAACGACGAGGGTTCATGAGCCAAGACCTCCGCATCGCCACCTTCAACCTGGAAAGCCTGGACGACACGGGCGAGCCGCCCTTCGCAGAACGCACCGCCGTTCTGCGCCCGCAGTTGGAGCGGTTGCAGGCTGACATCCTGTGCCTGCAGGAGGTCAACGCCCAGCGCGAGGCAAAGGGGGAACCGCGGACCCTGCGCGCCCTGGATCGCCTGCTGGAAGGCACCGCCTACGCCGATTTCCACCGCACCACGGGGGGCGAAGGACACAAGCTGGCCGACCGGCACAACCTCGTGCTGCTCAGCCGCTGGCCCATCGCCGCCACCCGCCTGTACCGGCACGATCTGGTGCCGGCCCCGCAGGTGCGGCTGGTCACGGCCGATCCGGCCCCGGCCTCCGCCGACCCGATTCCCTGGGACCGCCCGGTGCTGCACGCGGAAATCGACCTGCCCGGCGGCCGCCACCAGCATAACTGCCGTCTGCATGTCTTCAACCTGCATCTGCGGGCTCCCCTGGCCGCCCCCATTCCAGGGCAGAAGAAGAACGCCTCCACCTGGAAGACCACGGGCGGTTGGGCCGAGGGCTTCTATCTTGCGGCGCTGAAGCGGGCCGGACAGGCGCTGGAAACCCGGCTGGCGGTGGACCGCGTGTTCGACGGCGACGCGCAGGCGCTCGTCGTGGTGGCCGGCGACCTGAACGCGGAGATGGAGCAGACCCCCGTCCGCATCATCCGCGCCGACCTGGACGAGACGGGCAACGGCCATCTGGCCGGACGGTCCCTGGTGCCGCTGGAACGCGCGGTGCCGGAGGAGCGGCGCTTCTCCGTCCTGCACGGCGGCGAAGCGGTGATGCTCGACCACCTTCTGGTGTCGCGGACCCTGCTGGGCTGGTTCCGCACCGCGGAGATCCACAACGAGGCGCTCGGCGACGAACTGGTCGCGCACGCCACGGTCTCCCACTCGCCCGAGAGCTACCACGCCCCGCTGGTCGCGCGATTCGAAATGCCGGAATGAGCGGTGTGCGGGGCGGGGCGCGGCCTACACCGTGACGGAGACCAGACCCCCGGGCGCCCCGCCCCCGGTCGCCCGGGACGAAACGGCGGCTCCGTTGCCGGCCACGACTGGCGCCGCGGCATAAGCCGCAGAGGACGTCACGGCGGGCGCTGCAACGGCGGCTCTCGCCGCCACGCCCGCATGCGGGAAGGTGAAGCCCGCCTGGGAGCCGCCGGCATTGTCCGACACCTCCGCGGACGATCCGCGATCGGGTGGCGTGCCGCCGGCCTCGACCGCAGAGGCTCGCCCCTCCTTGTCCGACGGATTCTCCCGATCACCGTTCACGCGCTGGGCGTTGCGCCGGTATTCTTCGACCACGCGCTCCGCCGGAATCTGGTCCTTGGTTTCGCCGCTGTCGAAATCGCGGAAGAACAGCACCGCCACATGCGCCATCTGATCATAGCGCAGCACCGGGCTGATGAACCCGCCGGGCGTCCGCACCGCACGTTCCGGAGCATCGGGCGTCATGGAGGCTTCAACAGGCGGTTCAGCGGTCGTGGGTGCGGTGGGGGTTGCCACCGGCCGGGTCGCCGCGATGTTGGAAATGCTTTGGATTTCCATCGCTGCCACGCCTTTCCTTCCCTACGGCCGGCCCCGGCGCGCGGGACTGGCCGCGTACGGACGACGTTCGGTCAGACCGTGATGTTCAGGTTCTGACCGCGGGTCGGCGTCGTGGAGCCGCCACCGGTCTGCGCCTGCAAGGCTTGGTTCTGCTGGGCCTGCTGCGCTTGCTGGCGACGGTTGTCCTCGACCGCCTCCGCCCGCTCCTTCGGCCCGGCCTCGTCGGTCCGCTGCGCGGCGCTGGGACCGCTGCTGAGCGGTGTGACGTAGGGCTGCTGAATGCCCCCGATGCCGGTGATGCCCATGGTTCGCCCTCCACGCTGGCTGCGTCCCTACTCCTTTAGAGTATGTTAATTTTCCCGCACCTTCAAGCGATCCCTCCCGGAGTCTCGAAACAGGGAGCGGGCAAGTCGTCGCAGCCCACCGTTTCTCAGGGTGCTTGGGAAACCTCACCGATCTTTCCAGCAGGACTCGGCTATCCCTTTCATGCCTCCGCCGGCCTTTTGCCTCGTCTTGCGGCGACTCGGGACGATGCAACGCTTTGGCAAGCATTGCCGGGTGACAGTGGGCTCGGCGACGCGAGGAG
>JAEZPL010000721.1 GCA_023413605.1 Pseudomonadota bacterium | reverse complement strand
GGCGGCCCAGCCGCCGACGTCGGCCCAGCCGATGTCGCAGGGCACGACGACGGCATCCTCCGTGCGTTCCATAACCGCCCGGTCGATGGAGATGGATGGCGCCTGGATGAAGGCGTCGGCGTCCAGCCGGAAGAAGTCCAGGTCCACCGTCCCCCGTTCCAGCGCCGCACGCGCGGCCCGAAGCACCGCCGGGGCGTGGCGCTCCAGTTCCTCGACCAGTTTGGCGGCGGGAAACAGGAACATGCCGCTGTTCCAGCTGTGGTCGCCATCGGCAAGGTACCCCTCGGCCACCGAACGCTCCGGCTTCTCCACGAAGGCGGCGACCCGGTGCACGCTCGGCTGGTCCGCGAAGGCGGGCCCGCGCCGGATGTAGCCATAGCCGGTTTCCGGCGCGGTCGGGGTGATCCCGAACGTCACCAGATGCCCGGCCTCCGCGGCACCGGCGGCGCGCTCCACCGCGTCCACGAAGGCGGGAACGTCGCGGATCATGTGGTCGGCGGGAAGCACCAGGATGAGGGCGTCCGGCATCAGCGCCAGCGCGCTCAGCGCGGCGACGGCGCAGGCCGCGGCCGTGTTGCGCGCGCTCGGCTCCAGCACGATGGACTGGGGTGTTACGCCGACCTGCCGCAGATGCTCCGCGATGATGAAACGGTGCTCGTGGTTGCAGACGACGATGGGTGCCGCGAAACGCTCACGGCCGGCGACACGCAGGGCCGTCTCCTGCAGCATCGACCGGTCGGAGCAGAGGTTGTGAAATTGCTTTGGATACTGTTCTCGCGACACAGGCCAGAGCCGCACACCGGCGCCGCCCGACAGCAATACAGGAATGATGCGCTTGTCCATTCGCCAAGCCCTTTCGTATCCGCCTTTCGTCTTTGAAGTTTTCTAAATACTCCGCCATGGCTTTGAAGGAGATAACGCAGGCGACGTACCACGGGCGACAGCCGCGTCCTGGTCAAATCGGCAGGCGCCGAATGCATCCGATGGACGGGGGCAGACACGGCAGAATGCACACGCCTTCGCCGCGTCACCGTCCGGGCCTGCAGGCTCGGCCATTGTAATGCCCCGCAGGCACGCCCATCAGCCCGACGGACGAGACCCGTCGATGGCCGGCACTGGATGTGACGACATCAACAATAATCTCCAGCCCCGCTTCCGCGCAAAAATGACGATCCTTACATCACCTTTCAAGTGAATATATCTATATAGATTAAACATTCGCGTCATCATTAATTACTGCCGCCATTGCGACTCCAAGCAGGCAGAAACTGTTGACCGAACATCTTTTCGCAAAGATAATCGTCACTCAAAGGAGAACGGACCACCGTTCTCTTTCCGGCCATTGGCGCCGGGCATCGCGCACATTCAAAGCCCGGGTTTCGGGAAGCAACGCTGAAAAGCCGGACGCCCGGAACCGTCGAGAGAGTGTCGATGGCGTATCGCCACGGCTCGATCACCGCACAAAACGATACGGAGCCGCCCTGGCGCAGATTCGCTCGACAAGACTGCGGAACGCAGGCAGCGCCCGATCACCCAGATGTGTCCATGGAGGCCGACTTGAAGGTTGCCATCGTTCATTATTGGCTCGTGCAGATGCGCGGGGGCGAGAAGGTTGTGCAATCATTGCTGAAACTGTTCCCCGAAGCCGACATATACACGCACGTCTTCGACGCCAACGCCGTGCACATGCCGCTTCATGGCGGTGAGATCAAAACGTCCTTCATCAGCAAGCTTCCGGGGGCGAGGCGGCACTATCAGGCCTACCTGCCCCTCATGCCCATGGCGCTGGAGCAATTGGATCTGTCGCATTACGATCTGGTCATCTCGTCGGAATCCGGGCCGGCGAAGGGCATCATCGTCAGGCCGGACGCCCTTCACATCTGTTATTGCCATTCTCCCATGCGGTACATCTGGGACCTGAAGGAAGTCTACTCGCTCAAAAAAGGATGGCAGCGCACCATTGCCGCCCCGCTCCTGCACTATATGAGGATGTGGGACGTCAACAGCGCTGCGCGCGTCGACCACTTCATCGCGAACTCCTCGTTCGTGGCGAAGAGGATCGAGAAATACTACCGGCGGGACGCCGACGTCATTTTCCCGCCGATCGATACCGATCGGATCGCCTGTTCCCCGGAATACGAGGACTTCTATCTCGTCGCCGGGCAACTCACCGAGTACAAGAAGGCACGCCTCGTGATCGAGGCCTTCAACAAGAACGGCCGTCAGCTCGTCGTCATCGGCGGCGGCGAACAGCTTCAGCAGCTCAGGGCCATCGCGGGCCCGAATGTGAGCGTCCTCGGCAACCAGCCGGACGAGGTTCTGCTGTCGCACATGCGCCGGTGCAAGGCGTTGATCTTCCCGGGCATTGAAGATTTCGGCATGGTGCCGGTCGAAGCCATGGCCGCGGGCAAGCCCGTGCTGGCCTATGCCGCCGGCGGCGTGCTGGACACGGTGATCGACGGCGTGACGGGGATGTTCTTCTTCGAGCAGACGTCCGAGGCCATCGACGATGTGGTCAACCGCTTTGAAGACGCCATCGACCAGTTCGATCCCCGCGCCATCAGCAACCACGCCCAGACCTTCTCGGAATCCCGGTTCCTGAAGGATTTCCTCCGCCTCCTCACGCAGAAGCTCAACAGCCGGGAAACGAGCCTGACCAGTTCTCTGAACGTCCGGACCCTTCAGACGATCCGGGAGCGGCAACTCGCCCACACGGGCGCATGAAACCTGCGCCTGTCCGATGGCCGACCGTCGATGCGGGCCGCCGCCAGGGTGGCCCGCATTTCGTTTGATGCGGCCTGCCTCGGCGCCCAGACCTACGCTGCCCAGAGCTACCGGGCATCCGTCAACGCGCGGTTCCCCTCGATGGCGATCTGGGCGGGGCGGTCGAGCAGCATCACCTCGCCGAACTGCTTCGACAGGATGGCGTTGCGCTCGGCGAAGATCGCGCGATTGCCCCCGGTCCCGTTCACGACCAGCCACCCCCAACGGGGGTGCAGGATGGTGTTGTCGACGACCTGAATATCGCTGTTTTCCAGGGAAGGTTGCCCGGAATAGATGTGGATGGCCCCGTGACGGCCGCCCGCGTTCCGGACGACGTTGCCCGCCACGCGCACCCCGTTGACGCTTCCCGTCTGGTAGGCCGGTTCCGATGCCAAGTAGATTCCGGCAAATCCAGCCAGATTGTTCTCGTAGTAATTATCAATTATGTTGATGTTGCGCCCGCCGACCACCGAATATCCCCTTCCCCACCGATTGTTTGCGACGGAATTGTTCCGCACGGTGATGGAGAAATTGCGCGTGTCGTTGCTGCCATAGCTGACAACGGCAATGCCGTCATCTCCCGAATGTTCGACCTTGTTGCGCTCGACGACGATGTCAGAACTCGGTTCACCGCGGTCCGTGTTGGAAATGTGAATAGCGTCCGCGTTCGTGTTCTGGATGGCGCAGGACTCGATCCGCCCACCGGTCGCGCCGAAGACGTGTATGCCGGCCGCGGCGGAACTTTGGATGTACAGCCGTTTGATCGAGAAATTCCGGGCGCGGTCGACCGTCACGGCGTTTTCCTCCAGCTTGTCCAGCCGAGGCCCGGCGGCGGTTTCCAGGGCAAGATCGGCAACGGCCGGCGATGCCCCGCGCAGGAACAGCGCGCTGCTCTTGGGATTGGTCGCGAACAGCACCGACGTCGGCCCGCTGCCGAAGATCTTGATGCCATCGGCGACCAGCGCCTTGCTGTGCCGGAAACGGCCGGCGGGAATGTACACGGGCACGGACCGGGCCTTCGCCTCGTCGAACGCCCTTTGGATGGCGGCGGCGCTGTCCCGCTCACCGTTCGGCACGGCGCCGAACTGCAGGATGGAGATGACCGGGTTCGCCGCCTCGCGGCTGGCCATGGGCCAGTCCCGGCCTGGAACCCGTTCGGTCGCCCAGAGCGGAGCGGCGAGGGCAATCACGGCGGTGGAGCAAACAGCGGTAAGGGATCGTCTCATCTCAAGCTTCCCCAGCACTCTGTCCGACCTGGCAACGGACAGTTTCCCCGCAGCCCGGACCGAATGCGAGCCAATCCGCCCGCCTTTCCCGCATTATTTGCGTCTAGTCCAGATTGATGAAATCCGACATCACCATAATCACGTCGGCCCATGCACCCTTCAAACGGCGCCGTCACTCATAATAATGATCGCGCTGCAGAGCAGCAATTTATAAGACATCTCTTCTCTTTCGGGGGTATGACCCTTCTGCTGGCTTGTTATGGTCCTCTGTATCCTGCAAAATTGCGAACGATCAGGCGGATTAAATCTGCCATAGCAAAGAAGAAGGGAAAGAAGAACGTTACCATCTTGGTCGTCATCTTCGTACGCACCAACGATCACACAAACGACGGCGCAAACGGCAAACCCTTCGATGCAGCAGATGACCCCCAGCGCTCCGTCAACGCCCTTGCCTGGACAAGGATTGGAACCGGATGAAACATGATGACTTTCTCGGGCGGGAACTTTTGCGATTTTTCCGACGAAGGGCGGTGACGATCTTCACCGCTTTTCTCGTGATGTTCGTAATATTCGGAAGCGCGGCGTTCCTGATCTCGCCGAAGTATGAAGCGGTCGCGCTGATCGAAATCGCCCCGAGCCCACCCGCGGTGAACGATCGGACCCAGCAGGGCGATTCCAGCGCGCTGATGCTCATGACCAAAAGCCAGATCAACACGATCAAGGCCCGGGTCGTGACGCGCGTCGTGCAGCGGCTCAATCTGTCCAACGATTCCGATTTCGTGGGACCGCTCAACGAATCCGGCCCAATGGCGTTCATCGCGCGCGAGGTGGAGCCTCGCGTGGCGGAGCTTTTCGCGCGCCTTGGCATCGCCCGTCCCACGGTGTCCGAACCGGAGGCCGAACCCGTACGGAAAGGCAAACCCGACGCCTTCACCGTGGCCGAGGACAAGGTGCGCCGGAATCTCGACGTGCGGAACGACGGCCGCTCCCTGACCATCCAGCTCGCCTACGCGTCTACGGATCCGCAGCGGGCCGCCAGCATCGTGAACGCCGTCGCCGAGGAGTTCGTCGCCGACCAGTTCGAACGCCGGTCGAAGGACAACCGGATGACGCTGGAATGGCTGCGCGGACGGATCGCCGAATTGCAAAAGAACGTCGAAGAATCCGAACACGCCGCCGATCAATTCCGCGTTCAGCACAATCTGTTCACAACGCAGACGGCGGGCACGTCGATGCCCATCCTCCGGCAGCTCCTGACCGACTACAACGCGCAGCTGGTCGTCGCCCAGATCGAGCGCGGCAAGGCGGAAGCCCGGCTCCGCCAGGGCACCGCCTCCCTTGAAGGCAAGGGCGGTGCGGTCCTCTCCACCACAGAGGCGGTGAATTCCCTCCTTCTGCAAAGCCTGCACCAGCGCGAGGGCGAAGCACGCCAGCGGATCGCCGAGTCCATGACGACGCTCGGCCCCAGGCACCCGCGCGTGATCGCCCTGCAAAACGAACTCGGCGACGTCCGGCAGAAAATCCGCGAAGAGGCGAACCGCATCGTCCAGGCGCTTGCCGGCGAGGTGGAATCCGCCCGCGCCCGCGATCAGGCCATCCAGGCCAAGATCGCCGAACTTCAGCGGCAAGCCGCGGCATCCGCCGAGGCGGAGGTCCAGCTTCGCGAACTGGAACGGCAGGTCGCCGCCAACAAGCAGCTCTACGAATCCTACCTCGCCCGCTACAAGGAAGTGGAGAACGAGAACACCCTGACGGTCTCGCGTGCCAGCGTGGTGGCGACGGCGGACGTTCCCAAGGACGCGCTGCCGCCCGGCAAGGGCCTGCTTCTCTCCATCGCCGCCTGCTTCTCCGCCCTTCTGGCGCTGCTGATCGCCGCCGCCGCCGAACGCTTCAGCCGCGGCTATTGGACCACCAGCGAGATCGAGCAGCAGACCGGAGTCAGCGTGCTCGGCCTGGTGCCCCGCATCCGGCGGCGTGGCCGCGCCGTGGACGACTTCGTGCTGCGCAACCCCGCGACCCACTTCACGGAAGCGCTCCAGACCATCCGGGTCAAGTTCCTGCTGGGCCGGATGCAGGCGCCGCCGATGCTGGTGACAGTCACGTCGGCGCTGCCGAGCGAAGGGAAAACGGTGTTTTCCCTGTCGCTCGCGCGGCTCATGGCCCAGGCGGGGCAGCGCACCCTGCTGGTCGACGGCGACCTGCGGCGCCCGCGCATTCCCCAGGCGCTGAACAGCCACCACGGTCCCGGCTTCGCCGAGTTGATGCGGCAGGAGGTCGCGCTCGAAGACGCGATCCAGGTCGACCCTCTGTCGCCCCTGCACTTCATCGCGTCCCCCCGGACGGAGGACATCCCCCACCTGATCTTCGACGACACCACCCTGCTGCGCATGAAATGGCTGTTCCGCGGCTATGACATCGTGGTGATCGACGCGCCGCCGATCCTGCCCGTGTCGGACGCCGGCCTTCTCGGGAAGGCGTCCGACGCGACCATCTTCGTCGCCCAGTGGGCCAAGACGCCGAAGCATGTGATCGTCAACGCGCTGAAGCTGCTGAATTCCTTCACCGACAACGTCAGCGGCATCGTCGTGACGCAGGTCGATATGGACAAATACGCCAAGTACGACGACAGCCGGGACGGCTATGTCCATCAAAAGCACAAGAAATATTACCTGAAGGCCGGGTGAGGATTGCCGGGCAAGCATCCTCAGGGCCTTGCCCCTCGGCGTCGGTCGCCCCCGTATGAATTGCCGCCCGTATGAAAATCCAGGAGAAGGTGACATGAGCAACCGGGTCTCCCTGGTGCTTGCCACGATGGGCCGAACCACGGAAGTCGGGAACTTCCTGGAAAGCCTGAACGACCAGAAGCACCACGACATCCAACTGATCATCGTCGATCAGAACCCGGACGACCGTCTGGTTCCGGTGATCGCGGCCGCCGACCCGAGCCTGGACATCCTGCATGTGCGCTACGCGCCCGGCCTCTCGCGCTCGCGCAACGAGGGGCTGCGCCATGCGACCGGCGACATCATCGCCTTTCCCGACGACGACTGCTGGTACGGGCCGGGGTTGCTCGACCAGGTGACCGCATTTTTTTCCCGGAACCCGGATATCCACATCCTGACGGGCATTCTGGTCGACAAGGATGGCCAGCAATCCACGCTCGCCTGGGACAAAACCGCGGGACCGCTGGAACGTCGGAACATCATGCGCCGTGCCATTTCCGCGTCGATCTTCGTCCGGTCGTCCGTGCTGGAGCAGGTTCCCGGCTTCAACCCGCAATTGGGCGTCGGCAGTGGAACGCAGTTCGGCGCCGGCGAAGAAACGGATTTCCTGATCAACGCGCTGGATCATGGGTACCGCGGGTATTTTGATCCGGCCGTGCGGGTCGGACACCCGAACAAGCAGGTCACCGCTGTGGAGGCGGGGGCGGCCTTCCGGTACGGCGCGGGCCTGGGGGCGCTGTTGCGGCTCCACCATTATCCCGTTTCCGTTCTGCTGAAGGTGATCGTCAAGCCGGCTGTGGCGGCGGTCGCCTGCACGCTGTTCGGGCGGTTCAAGCAGGCGCGGTATTATGTGCACAGCCTGCGTGGGCGGTATTGGGGGTACCGGAACGCCAACCGGATCCAGCAGCCGGCGCTGCCGGGGGGCTCGCATCCACGATAGATGCCCGACCGTCCGCATGGAGAAAGGGGCGCCTTGCGGCGCCCCTTTCCTCGTCGGGCGATTGCCGAGGGCAATGCCGTTCAGGCGATGTCGTGCACGTACGACGGGTCGAAGGTGAAGTCCAACGTTCCGTTGGAGTTGATCAGGTGCTGGCCGGCAAGGTCGCCCACGTCGTCCACATGGTAGGTCGCATCAGCCACATCGACCTTGTGGCCATTGACCGTGATGTAGTCCACGTAGAGGTTGCGGTCGGCGTTGGCGTTGCCGCCGTACAGATCGTTGAAGAACTTCAGCGCCACGTGCGGATCGCTGTTGTCCAGGGTGGCCTTGAAGGTGAACTCCTGCCACGCTCCGGCCTTGTGCGACGCCGTGACCGTCGTATCGCTGCCGATCTGGACGCCGTCAGCCAGGAGCTTGAACTTCGGGCTGCCCTGATAGGAGTCGCCGCTGACGCGAACCTTGATCTCGTCCTGCGGGATGGAGACCGTTGCGCCGACGTTCGAGTGGAAGAGGCCCGTCTTGTCCGGAGTCAGCGACTTGCCGTCGATGTCGATCGACTGGACATACATGTTCCGGTCTTTGGTGTAGTCGCCGCCCCAGGCGTCGTTCGTAAAGACGACGCTGACCTTCTTGGCGTCCGGCGCGAAGTCGGTGTGGAACTTGAACTCCTGCCACTCACCGGCGCGGTGATTTGCCGTCACCTTCGTGTCGGCGCCGACCTGCTTGCCGTCCACCATCAGACGGAACACCGCATCGCCCTTGTAGGCATCCTCGCTGACGCGGACCGTGATGACGTTGTCCGTCTGAGCAGTCGGCGGGGCCGGCTCCGACGGCGTCGGCTCCGACGGCGTCGGCTCGGACGGCGTCGGCTCAGAGGGGGTCGGCTCGGACGGGGCCGGCTCCGACGGCGTCGGCTCGGTCGGCGTGGTCGGGGCGGGCGGCGTCGTCGGCGTCGTCGGCGGCGTGTAGTCGACAC
>JAEZPL010000680.1 GCA_023413605.1 Pseudomonadota bacterium | reverse complement strand
AAGCAGTGGGAGAACACCTATTTCGAGTGGATGCGCAACATCCAGCCCTGGTGCATCAGCCGCCAGATCTGGTGGGGCCATCAGATTCCGGCCTGGTACGGTCCGGACGGCCATTACTTCGTCGAGGAGACGGTGGAAGCCGCGGCGGCGGCTGCCAAGGCGCATTACGGCCAGAACGTCGCGCTGACCCGCGATTCGGACGTGCTCGACACGTGGTTCTCGTCCGCGCTGTGGCCCTTCTCGACGCTGGGCTGGCCCGACCAGACTCCGGAACTGGATCGCTATTACCCGACCGACGTGCTGGTCACGGGCTTCGACATCATCTTCTTCTGGGTCGCCCGGATGATGATGATGGGCCTGCACTTCATGAAGGACGTGCCCTTCAAAACGATCTACATCCACGCCCTGGTCCGCGACGAGAAGGGCCAGAAGATGTCGAAGTCCAAGGGCAACGTCATCGACCCGCTGGACCTGATCGACCAGTACGGCACGGACGCGCTGCGTTTCACCCTGACGGCCATGGCCGCCCAGGGCCGCGACATCAAGCTGGCGGTCAGCCGTGTCGAGGGCTACCGCAACTTTGCGACCAAGCTGTGGAATGCCGCCCGCTACACCCAGATGAACGGCGTGGCGCCGGTGCCCGGCTTCAAGCCGGTCGGGCTGACGCAGACCGTCAACCGCTGGATCGTCGGCGCTCTTGCGGAGGCCGCGAAGAAGGTCGGCGAGTCCATCGACGCCTTCAAGTTCAACGAGGCCGCCAACACGGCCTACGCCTTCACCTGGGGCACCTTCTGCGATTGGTACCTGGAGTTCACCAAGCCGATCCTGAACGGCTCGGACGAGGCGGCCATCGCGGAAACCCGCGCAACCACCGCCTGGGTGCTGGACGAGATCCTGCACATGCTCCATCCGCTGATGCCCTACATCACGGAGGAGCTGTGGGAGCAGCTGTCGGCCGACCGCGCCAACCGCCTGATCTCGGCGGAATGGCCGGAGCATGGCCCCGAGCTGACCGACACGGCCGCCCGTGACGAGATGGATTGGGTGGTGCGCCTGATCTCCTCGGTCCGCTCCATGCGGTCGGAGATGAACGTTCCCCCGTCGGCGCAGATCGAACTGAAGCTGAAGGACGCCGGTGCGGAGAGCTTGAAGCGGCTGGACACCCACCGCGACCTGATTCTGCGCATGGGCCGTCTGGCCAGCGCCGAGCCGCTGTCCGGCCCGGTGCCGAAGGGCGCCGTTCAGGCCGTTCTGGATGAGGCGACGCTGATCCTGCCGCTGGAGGGCATCGTGGACCTGGACAAGGAACGCGCCCGCCTGACCAAGGAGATTGAAAAGCTGGCTGGCGAGATCAAGAAGATCGACGCCAAGCTTTCCAACGAGCAGTTCGTCGCCAAGGCTCCGGAGGAGGTTATCGAGGAGCAGCGTGACCGCCGCGACTCGGCCGAACAGGCCCGCGACAAGCTGCAGAAGGCTCTGGAAATGCTGGCGGCGTAAACACGCCGCCGGCGTCCACAAAGTCTGGAAGGCAAAAGGGCAGGGGCTTCGGCTTCTGCCCTTTTTCCGTTTGGCCTACCAGCGTGCGACGAAAGTGGCCTGGGAAAGGCCAGTGTGCTTCCGTATTCTCGCGACCGGTCCGAAGCAGGGAAGGGAAGCGGCCGTTGTCCTTCATCTTGTCCAAAGCCTTATGGGTGCTGGCCGCGCCGGGCAATGTCCTACTCTTTCTGCTCACCCTTGGTGCGTTCCTGCTGTTCTCGCCCCGCCGAGCCGTCTGGGGTCGCCGTCTGGTCGTCGTGGCAACCGTCGGCTATGTGGTCATCGCGGCCACGCCGCTTGCCGCCTTCCTGGCGCTGCCGCTGGAGGAACGGTTCGAACGACCGTCGCTTCCGGACCATGTCGACGGCGTCATCATGCTGGGCGGGGCGGTCAACCCTCTGCTGGCCCACGACCGCGACGAACCGTCGGTGAACGAGGCGGCGGAGCGTATCCTGGCCTTCGCGGAACTGGTCCGCCGATACCCGCAGGCCAAGCACGTCTTCACCGGCGGCACATCTCACATCTTCGACGACGTGCTGCGGGAGGATGAACCCGTCCGTGACGTGCTGCGCCAATGCGGCATTGATCCAGACGGCGTGATTTTTGAGAACGAATCGCGCAACACCTGGGAAAACGCCGTTTTCAGTCATCGCATCGTCGGGCCGAAGCCGGGGGAGACGTGGTTGCTGGTGACCTCCGCCATGCACATGCCGCGGTCGGTGGGCATCTTTCGTCAGGTCGGCTGGAACGTCATCGCCTATCCAGTGGACTACCGCACGCGCAATGGCGCCGTCCCCTACGTCCGGATCGATTTCGACCGGAAGCTGCACATGCTGCACGACACGGTGCGGGAATGGCTCGGCCTCGTCTCCTACCGCCTGATGGGGAGGACAGGATCGTTGTTCCCGGCGCCCTGATCGGCATCCGCCGTCCCGTGACTTCTTGCGTCATCGTCGGAACCAAGCCGCTGCGATGTTGGCGGGCGTGGGTAACTCGGCTAGAGTGCGGCCACCAAATCTTGCGGGGTGGTCGGATGCGTCGCGCGCAGATGCTGAGAGGGACGATGGTGCTCCTGGGGGCACTGTCGCTCGCTGCGTGCGCCTCGAAACCGCCGTCGCCGTCGTCGGGATTGCCGAAAAGCGGCATCTACAAGGTCGGTAAACCCTACCAGATCAACGGCGTCTGGTACTACCCGGCCGAAGACTTTTCGTACGATGAAACCGGCATCGCGTCCTGGTACGGTCCCGGCTTCCACGAGAAGATCACAGCCAACGGCGAGCAGTACAATCAGAACGAGCTGACCGCCGCGCACAAGACGTTGCCCATGCCGAGCCTGGTGCGGGTGACCAACCTGGACAATGGCCGATCCGTGGTTGTGCGGGTCAACGATCGCGGCCCCTACGCCCACGGCCGCATCATCGACATGTCGCGGCGCGGCGCCCAGTTGCTGGGATTCGAGAATGTCGGCACGGCCAAGGTGCGCGTGCAGATCCTGGCGGAGGAGAGCCGCGCCATCGCCGCCGCCGCGCGCCAGGGCACGCCGACCACCATTCTGGCGGAAGCAGAGGGGCCGGCGCCGAAGGCGTCACCGCGCACAAAAGTGGAAGTTGCCGACGGCGCCGCCGCGCCCACACGGCCGACTGCCGCCGCCATCACGGCCACCCCGATCCCGCCGCCCAGCACCGTGCCGGGGAGCATGGTCGAAGGGCGTTTCGTTCCCGCACCGGTCGTGGCCGAACTGCCGGTGAAGCCGTACGAGCGGATCTACGTGCAGATCGGCGCCTTCGGCAATCTGGACAACGTCGCCCGCGTGCGCGCCAAGCTGTCCACCATCGGGCAGGTGCCCCAGGTCACGCCGGCCATGTCCGGCAAGCAGAAGCTTCAGCGCGTGCGGGTCGGTCCGCTGGCCACCGTGGAATCCGCCGACGCCGTTCTGAACCAAGTCATTCAGTCCGGCCTTACCGACGCCAAAATCGTGGTTGATTGATCGTTCGTCGTCGAGTGTTTTCGCGTTTCGAAGGGAGTTGTCATGGTCGCTGTCGTCCGCATCCGCGCTTTCCGTACCCGTATAGCGATGGGTCTGGCGGTCGCGCTGTACGCGGCGGGGCTGGGGCCGGTGGCTCAGGCCGCCAGCATCGATACCATCGCCAAGCAGGCCATCCTGGTGGATGTGAGCACGAACACCGTGCTGTTCGAAAAGAACGCCGACCAGCGCATGCCGCCGTCCTCCATGAGCAAGATCGCGACCATGTACATGGTCTTCGAAGCGATCAAGGACGGGCGCCTGTCGCTGGACAGCATGCTGCCGGTGTCGGAGCGCGCGTGGCGCATGCAGGGCTCCAAGATGTTCGTGGAGCTGCACAACAACATCAAGGTCGACGACCTGATCAAGGGCGTGATCGTCCAGTCGGGCAACGACGCCTGCATCGTGTTCGCCGAAGCGCTCGCTGGTTCGGAACCCTCCTTTGCCGAACGCATGACCAAGCGTATCAAGGAGCTGGGGCTGAAGGACAGCAACCTGACCAACGCCACCGGCTGGCCGGACCCGAACCACTATATGACGGCCCGCGACATCTCCATCCTGGCCGAGCGGCTGATCCACGACTTCCCTGAATTCTACCACTACTATTCGATCCGGGACTTCAAGTACCACGGCATCAACCAGGGCAACCGCAATCCGCTTCTGTACCGCGGTATGGGCGTGGACGGTATGAAAACCGGTCACACGGACGCCGGTGGCTACGGCCTGACCGCGTCGGGCGAGCGCGAGGGGCGTCGTCTCGTGCTGGTGGTCAACGGCCTACCGAGCATGCAGGCGCGCGCCGACGAATCGGCCCGTCTGATCGAATGGGGCTTCCGCGAGTTTTCCACCTACCCGCTGTTCAAGGCCGGCGAGACGATTGAGCAGGTGCCCGTCTGGCTGGGCGCCCAGGACACCGTTCCGGTCACCGTACCCGAGGACATGAAGGTCACCATGGCCCGCGCGGAGCGCGGCGGCATGAAGGTGTCGCTGGTCAGCAACGCGCCGGTCGCCGCCCCGGTCAAGAAAGGCGACGTGGTGGGCAAGGTCGTGATCTCCGCCCCCGGCTTCCCGGGCAAGGAGGTTCCTGTCATCGCCGCCCAGGACGTGGAAAAGCTGGGCTTCGTCGGGCGCGCCCTGGCCGCCGCGAAGTTCCTGGTCTTCGGTGCCAGCTGAGCGGTAAGGTCGACGCCGCTCAACGATCAAGGACACCACCATGACGCGCGGCCGGTTCATCACGCTCGAAGGCGGCGAAGGGGCAGGGAAGTCCACCCAGATCCGTCTGCTGGCCGATGCACTGACGGCCTGCGGCAAGGACGTGGTGATGACCCGCGAGCCGGGCGGCTCCAAGGGCGCGGAGGAAATCCGCGCCCTTCTGGTGTCCGGCGAAACCGGCCGCTGGGGTCCGGTGACGGAGGCGCTGCTGCACACCGCCGCGCGCCGCGACCATCTGGAACGGACGGTCTGGCCGGCCCTGGATGCTGGACGTTGGGTGATCTGCGACCGATTCTTCGACAGCACGATGGCCTATCAGGGCTACGGCCTCGGACTGGGGCGGGATCTGATCGGTGCGCTTCAGACCACAGCGCTGGGCGACTTCCGCCCTGACTTGACGCTGATCCTCGATCTGCCGGTGGAGGCGGGGCTCGCCCGCGCCAACGCACGGCGCGGCGGCGAAGACCGGTACGAGCGCATGGATCTCGACTTTCACCGCCGCCTGCGCGACGGCTTTCTGGACATCGCCCTGCGCGATCCCGACCGCTGCGCGGTCATCGATGCGACTCACCCGGTCGAGACGGTGCAGGCCGCCATTCTGGACGCCGTGACCCGCCGGCTTGGAGTGACTATCTCCTGAATGCAATGTCGCGTTCGGGAGCCCTTCATGTCCGCCAAAGCCACCCTGGGGATCGTCCTGTTCACCGTGCTTCTTCCGACAGTCGCTGCGGCCGCTCCGGACAATGCCTTCGGCGTCTGGCGCACCGGTGACCAGCAGGCCGCGGTCGAGCTGTACCCATGCGGTGCCTCCCTTTGCGGCCAGTTGGTCTGGTACGTGGAGACGCGCAGCGGACCCGAAGCCGGACTGGACAGCCGGAACCCCGACGCCACGCAGCGCAACCGCCCCCTCTGCGGCCTGACCATGGTCGGCGGCTTCCGCCGCGAGGGCGGCCGATGGACAAGCGGTTGGGTTTACGACCCAAAATCGGGCAACACCTACAGCGGGACCATCACGCCAACGGGGCAGGACCGTGTCGATCTGCGCGGCTACGTGGGCATCCCGCTGCTGGGTCGTACTGAGCTATGGACGCGCGCACCGTCCGATCAGGCGCGGTGCCGGTGAGCCAAGCGCACCAACAGGGCTGGACCCGGTGATCCGGATAGGCCACTGTGCGGCAGGATTTGACGTTCATCGAAAAGGTTTGCTGAGGTGAGTCGCGCCCGCGCACCCGAACCGGTGGTCGAGGAAGACACCCTCACGCCGCGCCGAAACCCCGCCCTGACCGGCCATGACGAGGCCGAGCACCTGCTGCTGGAAGCCTGGAACTCCGGCCGGTTGCCGCACGCGTGGCTGATCGGGGGGCCGCCGGGCATCGGCAAGGCGACGCTGGCTTTCCGCTTTGCGCGTTTCGTGCTGGCGCAAGGGCAGGGACAGGCCGAATCCAGCCTGTTCGGTACACCGGAGCCGCCGCGCAGCCTCGCCCTTTCCCCTGAGCACCCAGTCTTCCGCCGCGTGGCGTCCGGCGGCCACGCCGACCTGCTGACCGTGGAGCGGCAGCGGGACGAAAAGCGCGACCGGCTGAAGCGCGACATCGCCGTGGACGATGTCCGCAAGATCGGCCCCTTCCTGCGCAAGACCTCGGCCGAAGGCGGCTGGCGTGTCGCCGTGATCGACGGCGCGGATCGCATGAATCTCAGTGGCTTGAACGCTATTCTTAAGATTCTTGAGGAGCCGCCGCCCGGTGCCCTCCTGCTGCTGGTCAGCGACAATCCTGGCGGCATGCTGCCGACCATCCGGTCCCGCTGTCGCAAGCTGAACCTTAATCCTCTGCCTGAGGAAACGGTGCTCAACCTGTTGGTTCAGCATCGCTCTGAGCTGGGCTTTGAAGACCGCGCGGCGCTTGCGCGCCTGTCGGAAGGCAGCATCGGCCGCGCCATCGATCTGGCCGATGCCGGGGGATTGGACCTTTACCGGGAGCTGATCGGTCTGCTCGGCACGTTGCCGCGGCTGGACATCGCCGCCGCCCATGCGTTCGGCGACAAGCTGACCCGCAAGCAGGACGAGGGCCTGTACGAGACGGCGACCGACCTTCTGGTCTGGTGGCTTGCCCGCTTCGCCCGCTCGCTGGCCCGCGGTGCCTGGCCGGCGGAGGTCGTACCGGGGGAGGCCGCGCTGATGACCCGGCTGGCCAACGCCCGCGGCCTTGAACGTTGGGTGGAGGTGTGGGAAAAGGTTCAACGCCTTTTCGCTCGTGCGGAATCCGCCAACCTGGACCGCAAACAGGTGGTTCTGAACGCCTTGGCGACGCTCGAAGCGGCTGCTACTTGATCGACAACGACACGCCTATCCGTACCGGCGTCTGGCCGGGCCGGCGAACTCTCGGGAGAGCACCTGACATGACCGGGTCGAAGACCTATTACCTGACGACTCCGATCTACTATGTGAACGACGTGCCGCACATCGGGCACGCGTACACCACGCTCGCCTGCGACGTGCTGGCCCGCTTCATGCGGCTGGACGGTTATGACGTGAAGTTCCTCACCGGCACGGACGAGCACGGCCAGAAGGTGGAGAAGTCGGCCATGAACGCCGGCATCCCGCCCCAGGAGTTCACCGACCGCGTGTCGAAAAACTTCCGCGATCTCGTGTCGCTGATGAACTATTCCAACGACGATTTCATCCGCACGACCGAGCCGCGGCACATCAAGTCCGTGCAGGAACTGTGGCGACGGCTGGAGGCCGCCGGGGAGATCTATCTCGGTTCCTACGCCGGCTGGTACTCCGTGCGCGACGAGGCCTTCTACGGCGAGGATGAACTGACGACCTCGCCGACCGGCAAGAAGATCGCCCCGACCGGCGCCGAGTGCGAGTGGGTGGAGGAGCCGTCCTACTTCTTCCGCCTGTCCGCCTGGCAGGACCGCCTGCTGGAGTTCTACGAGAAGAACCCGGACTTCATCGCCCCGGCCGGCAAGCGCAACGAGGTCGTTGCCTTCGTCAAGTCGGGCCTGAAGGACCTGTCGGTCAGCCGCACGACCTTCAAGTGGGGCATCCCGGTGCCGGGCAATTCCGACCACATCATGTATGTGTGGCTGGACGCGCTCGCGAACTACATCACCGCGGTCGGCTTCCCGGACGAGAGCGGTGAGTATGCCAAGTACTGGCCGGCCAACCTGCACATGGTCGGCAAGGACATCCTGCGCTTCCACGCCGTCTACTGGCCGGCCTTCCTGATGGCCGCGAACCTCGCCCCGCCGCAGCGCGTCTTCGCGCACGGCTGGTGGACCATCGAAGGCCAGAAGATGTCGAAGTCACTGGGCAACGTCATCGCGCCGGAAACGCTGGTGAACACCTACGGCCTCGACCAGACCCGCTACTTCCTGCTGCGCGAGGTGCCGTTCGGCAACGACGGCGACTTCTCGCACAAGCAGATGGTTCAGCGGATCAACGGCAATCTCGCCAACGACTACGGGAACCTCGTCCAGCGCTCGCTGTCGATGATCGGCAAGAACTGCGGGGCCGCCGTGCCGCAGCCGGGTTCGTTCACCGAGGCCGACAACGCTCTCCTGGGCGCCGCTTACAACCTGCTGCCCATCGTCCGGGCGGAGTTCGGCGCGCAGGCCTTCCACAAGGCGCTGGATGCGATCTGGGCCGTCATCGGCGACGCCAACCGCTATGTGGACGAGCAGGCCCCCTGGGCGCTGAAGAAAACCGACCCGGCGCGGATGGGAACCGTCCTCTATGTGCTGGCTGAGACCATCCGCCATCTCGCCATCCTGACCCAGCCGATCATGCCGGACGCCTCCGCCAAGATCCTGGACCAGTTGGCGCAGGGTCCGGAGGCCCGCGGGTTCGACCGTCTGGGGCCGAGCGGGGCGCTGGTCGGCGGTACGCCGCTGCCGGCGCCGCAGGGCGTGTTCCCGCGCTATGTGGAAGAAGCCAAGAGCTGAGAAACAATGCTGGTTGATAGTCACTGCCATCTCGATTTCCCCGACTTCGCCGAAGAACTGGACGCGGTCGTCGACCGCGCCCGGCAGGCTGGGGTGGGGCGGATGGTCACCATCTGCACCTACTTGTCCCGGTTCGACCGCATCCTGGCGGTGGCGGAGCGGTACGACGACGTGCTGTGCTCGCTGGGCGTCCATCCGCACCAGGCGGCCGAGGAAATCGAGGGCGTGACGGTCGAGCGGCTCGTCGACCTGTCGAAGCACCCGAAGGTGATCGGCCTCGGCGAGACGGGGCTCGATTACTTCTACGACAAGAGCCCGCGCGACGTTCAGCAGGACTGCTTCCGCCGGCACATCCGGGCCAGCTTGGAAACCGGTCTGCCGCTGATCATCCACACCCGCGACGCCGATGACGACACCATGCGCATCGTCAAGGAGGAAGCGGCCGGGCAGCCTGTGAAGGGCTTGCTGCATTGCTTCAGCTCCGGCCGGCAACTCGCTGAAGAAGCGATCGAATTCGGCTTTTCGCTGTCGCTGTCGGGCATCGTCACCTTCAAGAAATCGGAAGACCTGCGCGCCATCGTCCGCGACGTGCCGCTGGACCGCATCCTGGTCGAGACCGACGCGCCGTACCTCGCGCCAGTGCCGTTCCGCGGCAAGCGCAACGAACCGGCCTACGTCGCCCACACCGCCGCCTGCGTGGCCGAGGTGAAGGGCGTGGACGCCGCCGAACTGGCGCGCATCACGACCGCCAATTTCTTCCGCCTGTTCGACCGCGCCGACCCCGCACGGCAGGCCGCCGCATGACGTCGATGCGGGTCACCGTTCTCGGCTGCGGCGGGTCACGCGGGGTTCCCGTGATCGGCCAGGGCTGGGGCAATTGTGACCCGAACAACCCCAGGAATCGGCGGTTCCGGCCCTCGGTCCTGGTGGAGCATGACGGGGTGGAGCATGACGGGGTGGGGCAGGGCGGCCCCATCAGTATTTTGATCGACACGTCCCCCGATCTGCGCCAGCAGATTCTGGACACCGACATTCGCCGGCTCGACGCCGTGCTGTGGACCCATTCGCACGCCGACCACACCCACGGCATCGACGAACTGCGCGAACTGTGCCGCATGATGCAGGCGCCGATCGCCGCCTATGGCTTCGCGGAGCATCTGACGGAGTTGAAGATGCGGTTCGACTATTGCTTCGAACCGCTGCGTCCCGGCGATCCCTACTACCGGCCCGTCCTCGACGCGCATCCGGTGGAGGGGGCCTTTGCGGTGCGCGGCCTGCCCGTGGTGGCGTTCGAGCAGGACCACGGCTACTCGAAGACTGTCGGCTACCGCATTGATAAGTTTGCTTATTCGACCGACGTTGTGCGGCTGGGCGAGGATGCCTTCGCGGCGCTGGACGGCGTCGAGGTCTGGGTGGTGGATTGCAGCCGGATTGAGCCGCCGCACCCGGTCCACGCCCATCTCGCATTGACCCTGGAATGGATCGCCCGGGTCAAGCCCAAGCGGGCCTATCTGACCCACATGGACCAGACCATGGATTACGACACCGTCCGTGCGCTGCTGCCGGATGGTGTCGAGCCCGCCTACGACGGGCTCGTCATCACCATGTGATGCGCCGTCGGGCGCATTTTAATCGTCCGGCATGATCAGGCCGATCCGGCTGGCGATGAAACGGTCGCCGGCAGCCTTGGCCGCCTGATCGGCCACCTGCGGCAGCAACCCGAACTTTTCCCGGTAGATCTTCGCGGTCGCGGCGAGTGCGGAGGGCAGGGCGCTGGTCGTGGCCTTGTATTCCGCTTCCGGCCACAGGTCGAAGTCCTTCCAGCCTCGGAAGGCGGCGACGGCCTTCTGGCGATGCTCAGCCGTCCTTTTGGCCTCGATGGACTGCGGCGCTTCCAAAAGCGTGCTCGGCACCATGGATGCCTGGAGGTCGTCGACCTCGAACTGCCGCTCGTAACCGTGACGGATGCTGCCGCGCTCCTCCAGCGCCGGCTCAACGGCCGGTTCCATATGAGCGGCGACCTTCTTCCATTCCGGCAGGTCGAAGATGGAGGACGGCGGCTTGCACAGGCCCGGCGTTTCGTCGCGGGAATTGCCCCAGAAGGCACCGAATGCCTCGAAGGCCGGCTGGCCATGCTTGGTGAACAGGAAGCAGGGGGCGTCCATCTCCGTCGTGGACATCACGTGGCGCAGGAACAGCAGCATCGTCGCCGTCGGCGCGCTCGCCACATCGCCGAGATTCTTCATTTCTTCCAGGAGATAGGGGTCATTGGGCAGGCCTTTTTCGATAACCCAGGCGGTCAGCTTGCGGACCGTATCCTCCTTGTCGGCCACAGGCACGGTGCCGCTGTGGTACAGGTACACGAGCCAGGCCTTCGCCAACGCGCCGTCATAGCGCTGAAGGGTCGCGGCAGCGCCCTTCGGGTCCTTGGGGATGCCCGCGACGACGGTGCTCAGCTTCTTCTGCGCGGCCTTGTTCTGTTCCGTCAATTCGGCGACGCGCTTCTCGTATAGCTTCTGGCAGGCTGCAACGGACGCCTTGTCGGCGCAGGCACGGTCCCGTTCAGCCTGGAACGCCTGTTGGGTCCGCTGCACGGCGTCACGGTCCGCAGAGGCCGTGTTTTCCAGAACGCCACGAAGCGTGGTCGCCACATCCTCGGCCGCGACCTTCAGGTCGGCGTTGGAACACACCGTCCGGTCCGCCGGCGTCGCCGCCTTGGCACAGTCGGGCATCTGCGCACCCGCGGGGATCGGCAGCAGGCAGAACGCAAGCGCCGGGCCGAGATACCACGAGGAACGAGCCATTCGAAAAGCCTTCATTGGGATGGCAAAAGCGAGGGCGCGACGATAATCCATCGCACGGGGCGCCGAAAGGGATGGAAAAGCGCCCTGCTCCATTCCCGTGGCTTATTTTCCATAATATTGGTTATATGATTATTATTTCCACGGAGGGGGGCGTCCGATCAGTTGATCGGCACCGCGATGGACGGGTCATAGCGGCCGGGGCTCGGCCCCTCCACCACGATGCCGACATGCTCCAACCGATTACCGCCGGCGTCGTAATCGTGCCAGCGGAACGGCATCACGTCGCGACGGATGGCGCCGATGCCGAAGATCGCCGGATCCTCGAAATAGAACGCCATGTCGTCGTAACCCAGCGCCACCAGCCAGTGGCCGTGGTCCTTCCGCCGCGCCCAGTCGGTAATGGACCGGGTGACGCCACCTTCGACCCAGGCC
>JAEZPL010000652.1 GCA_023413605.1 Pseudomonadota bacterium | reverse complement strand
GCTTCGGCTTGTATGGCAGGTAGAGGTCTTCCAGGCGCGTCTTGGTGTCGGCCTGACGGATCTGAAGCTCCAACTCCGGCGTCAGCTTGTCCTGCTCCCGGACGGAGGACAGGATGGCCTCCCGCCGGTCTTCGAGTTCCCGCAGGTAGGACAGCCGTTCTTCGAGCGTGCGCAACTGCGTGTCGTCGAGCCCGCCCGTGGCCTCCTTGCGGTAACGGGCGATGAAGGGAACAGTGGATCCCTCGTCGAGCAGCTTGATGGCCGAGGCGACCTGGGACTCACGAACCGAAAGCTCGTCGGCGATGCGCTGGCTGATGGACAGCATGGAAAACCGATGACTGGTGAAAGGACAAGTCGGCTCCTATACCGCGAAGGGGGTGCCCCCGGCCAGTGGCGATCTGGGGATCGGGCAAATGAACCGACCAGCCGGCGCCTCGCCCTGGCGGCTGAGCGGCAGGCCTAGGGCGCCGACGACGCCGTCACGATGGCAGAATAGGGCGGCTGCCGAATCCCATGGGCAGGAATGCTGCGGTCACGCGGTGCGCATGGCGCGCGCCTTTGCAAGAAAGCGGTAGTTCTCTGCAAAAAAGAGAGCGCAATGAAAAAGGCGCCGATGTTTACGCATCATTAACCATAAGGCCGGTATATCTTCGCCTGCAACTTGGTTGCGTTTCCTCCCGAATCGACTTTGGCGGCTCCCTTCGCGGTGAGCCGCCTTTTTTTCTGCACGAGCCGGCCCTGCGACATGTTCGCGAATGGGCTTTTCCGCTTGCGTTGGCGGCGGGAAACATCCTTACTTGTTGTAGGTTTACTCCAATCGGTCTCGCGCCCGTGGGATTCGTCGCTTCGGCAATCGCTTTTCTGTTCGTGATGGCGGCAACGGGAGTCGCGGCGCGACGGCTGCCGCAGGGCTCCGGAATCGTCTACGGGGGCACCGCGGGGGCCTGTGCCGTGGTCGCGCTGTGGGCCGCGGTCCGGCTGGCCAGCGGCGGGGCGGCGGACGAATTGGTACTGCCGGTGGGCCTGCCCTGGATTCACGCGCATCTGCGCGCCGACGCGCTGTCCGCCGTCTTTCTGCTGGTCATCAATTTCGGCGGAATTACCGCCAGCCTGTTCGGCTGGGGGTACGCACGCGCCCACCATGATTCCCACGCCGGTCCGGTCCTGCCGTTCTACCCGCTGTTCCTGGCGGGCATGAACATGGTGCTGATCGCGGACGACGCCTTCACTTTCCTGGTGTCGTGGGAGTTCATGTCGCTGGCCTCGTGGCTGCTGGTGCTCTCCAACCATCGGGAAGCGGAGACTCAGCGCGCCGCACGCCTCTACCTGATCATGGCGAGCTTCGGGACCGCCTGCCTGCTGCTGGCCTTCGGGCTGCTGGCGACGGCGCACGGCGACTACAGCTTCGCCGCCATCCGCGCCCACGCCCCGTCGGCGACCGCGGCGGCGCTGGGCGTGGTTCTCGTTCTGTTGGGGGCCGGTTCGAAGGCGGGCATCGTGCCTCTGCACGTCTGGCTGCCGCTGGCGCATCCCGCCGCTCCCAGCCACGTCTCCGCCCTGATGTCGGGCGTGATGACCAAGGTGGCCGTCTACGCCATGATCCGCATCCTGTTCGATCTGCTGGGCGAGCCCGACTGGTGGTGGGGCGGCGTGATGATGGCCTTCGGCGCGGTGACCGCCGTGATGGGCGTGCTCTACGCGCTGATGCAGGAGGACATCAAACGGCTGCTGGCCTATTCGACGGTGGAGAACATCGGCGCCATCGTCATCGCGCTGGGGCTTGCCCTGGTGTTCAAGGCCAGCCACACGCCGGTCATCGCCGCCCTCGCCCTTGCGGCGGCGCTGCTGCACGTCGTCAACCACTCGCTGTTCAAAAGCCTGCTGTTCTTTGTGGCCGGCGCGCTGCTGACCGCCACCGGCACGCGGGACCTGAACCGGCTCGGCGGCCTGATCCACCGGATGCCGACCACGGCCTTCCTCGCCCTGATCGGCGCCGCCGCCATCTCCGCATTGCCGCCGCTCAACGGGTTCGTCGGGGAATGGCTGCTGTTCCAGGCCATCCTGAACGGCCCGGCCCTGCCGGAATGGTCGCTGAAGATCGGCATCGCCGTGGTCGGCGCGGCCGTCGCCCTGGCGACGGCGCTCGCCGCGGCCTGCTTCGTGCGCTTCTACGGCACCGCCTTCCTCGGGCGTCCGCGGTCCCGCGCGGCGAACGCGGCGGTCGAGATCGGCATGGCGATGCGGCTGGGCATGGTGGTGCCTGCGGTGCTGTGCGTCGTGCTCGGCGTGCTGCCGACCCCGCTGATCCGGCTGTTCGAGCCCGCCCTGCGCCAAATGGTGGAAGCCGGTCCCTTCGACGACCGCGCCTATCAGCCCTGGTTCTGGCTGGCGCCGACCTCGGCCATCGGCAATTCCTACAACGGGCTGATCATGCTGGTGGTGATCGCTCTGCTGTCGTCCGTGCTGGTGCTGGTGATCCACCGCCGCGCCAGCGACCGGGTGCGCTGGTCGATCCCGTGGGGCTGCGGCTTCGACGGGCCGGATCCGGCCGCCGTGACCCAATACACCGCGTCCAGCTTCAGCCAGCCGATCCGCCGCACCTTCGGCAGCACCGTCTTCCACGCCCATGACCGCGTGGACATGCCGGAACCGGGGGAAACGCGCCCCGCGCGCCTGTCGGTCACCTGGACCGATCCGGCCTGGACCATGATCTTCGCGCCCATCGTCCGGGCGGTGAACTGGATGGCCGAACGGGCGAACGTCCTGCAATTCATGACCATCCGCCGGTATCTGACGCTGATGTTCCTGGCGCTGGTGGTCCTGCTGGTGATGGTGGCGGTGACGCAACGATGACGATGCTGCTCGCCACGCTCTACCAGAT
>JAEZPL010000599.1 GCA_023413605.1 Pseudomonadota bacterium | reverse complement strand
GCCTGGAACGCCAGATTGCCCTGATCCGCGCGATGGCCTGAGGCCGGTCCTGCCGGCGAGACTCTTCTGCGCACGGCAATATTTTCCGGGTTGGGCGGCAGAAACCGCCGCCCAGGAGGAGAATTTTGCCGGGTCCACCGCCCGGAACGGGCCTTTTTGCGCCCGCGAAAGGCCATGCCCGCAGCGGATGGGTGGGAAAGCCAGATCCTTAACACTGTTTTGATTTTGAAATAATTTTCAAACGAAAGATTGGGGATCGCGGGATCGGGATGCATGGCATGTCCCTTGCGATGGTGGGGGTACCAATCCGGCGAACCCGAACACGAGTGCCAGCCATGCCCATGACCGCAGCTCATCCGATGCCGGCTGCATCGGCACCCGCCCTGGAGGCGGACGACTCTCCCTCGTTGTCCACGTCACCGCGCCGCGGCGGCTTCGCCTGGGAAGCCGTGAAGACCCTGATCGCCGTGGCGGTCTTCGCCGCGATGCTGCTGCCGGTGGCCTTCCCGTCGAAGGCGAACCCGCAGGCCCGACTTCAGCAGGCGTCCACCGAGGACGTGGCGCCGCCCGCCGTGAAGGCGGTGGCGAAGGCCGTCCGCAAGCCGGTGGCGAGCAACTGAGTTTGCAAAACCGGGTTTGCAAGGCGCCCCGCCCGTGCGCGAAAGGCAACCCGGCTACAGGGTGATGAAGGCGATGTAGGGCTCGCCGCCGGCGATGCCGGTGGCGACGGTCATCGCCCCCACGGCCTTGCCGGTGAAGGTCACGCTGGCGTCGGTGGTGCCGTTGCCGTCGATGTCGCAGCGGACGGTGGCGCCCTTGTAGCCTTCGGCGCCGCCCATCTCCTCCCAGGTCAGCCGGGACTGGCCGGGGACGAAGCCCCAGAGGGTGGCCCACTCGCCCCGCTCCAGATCGACGATGGTGGACCAGGTGATCTTGCCCCCGCGCCCATCTACGAAGAAGGTGTCACGGCCCGGCCCGCCGATGAGGAAGTTCGACCCCGTACCGCCATCCAGAACGTCGTCGCCGGCTCCGCCCGACGCGGCGTCGTCGCCGCCCATCAGGTTCAGAAAGTCGTTGCCGTCCGACGCGCCGACCACCTCGTCCTCGGTGGTCCCCAGGAAACTCCACTGCAGCGTGGCGACCGGCCCCTCGTAGGCGTGTGCCGCCACCGTCGTCTGCACCCCGTCCACGATCCGGCTGAACGGTACGGACGGGCGCGCCGGGGCGGGGTCGGGAAGCGGTGCCGAGGCCGATGGGGTAGGGGTGGGGGGAGGAGTTGGCGGCGCGGGGGGCGTGCCGTTGTCGGGCTGGGGCACCGGTACCGGAGCGGGCGGCTCGTTGGTCTGGGGATTGGAAGGGGGCAGGGGAGTGGTCCCGCCGCCGTTCTGCGGGGGCGCCGTGCCGCCGGCGATGATGCCCATCAGCGTCCAGGCGAGATCCTGGATGCCGGCGGTGAGCGCCGGCGACAGCGGCAGCAGGCTGTAGTCGTGGTTGTAGGCGTCGGCGAATAGCGGGTCGCCGGTCCGGTCGTTCGCCCCATAGGCGCCGACCTGGTGCAGGAAGTTGGCGTCGATGGCGTTCTGCCCCGCCGACAGGATCGTCACGTAGCCGCCGAGCGGCACCGCCCCCGACACGAGGTTGCCGGTGACCGTGTTGTTCGCCGGGATGCCCGCCGCGCCCGCCAGGGGCACCCATTCGATGCGGATGAAGCTTTCGCCGTTGGCGCCCAGCACGCCGATGTTGTTGGCGACGGTGTTGTCGTGGCCGCCATGGATCATGACGGCGGCCCAGGCGGTGTCGCGCAGGAAGTTGCCTTGCACCGTCACGCCGCTGGTCAGGTCGTCCAGATAGATGCCGTAGCCTTTGTAATTGCGCAGCCACTGGCCGGTGCTGGTGGTGGCGATGCCGCCGGTGTGCTCGATCCAGTTGCCCTCGATCCGCGTGCCGGTGTTCAGGTTCGACCGCCCGAGCAGCTCGATGCCGCCGGAGTCCGCCGTTTCCGTCCCTGTGTTGCGGATGCGGTTGTAGAGGATGGCGTTGTTCAGGCTGATGGTCGCGCTGTCCCAGTTCTTGACCGAAATGCCGTAGCGCGAGCTGTGGTCGATGTCGTTGTGGGAGATCACCGTGTCGCTGATCCCCGACGCCATGATGCCGCCGGCGTATTTGCGCACCTCGCCGATGTGCTGGATGCGGTTGCCGGTGACCGTGTTGCCGACGGACTGGCCGGTCAGCGCGATGCCGTTGATGCCCAGATGGTCCAGATAGTTGCCGCTGACCAGATTGCGGTCCGACCCCTGGGTCAGCCGGATGCCGGTGCCGACGTTCACGAAGCTGTTGCCCGTGATGGTGTTCACGTCGCCGCCGATGACGTCGAGCGCGTTGCCGTCCGTGGTCGTGTTGGTGAAGGTCAGCCCCTGCACGGTCACCCCGGCGGCCCCGTTGAGGCGCAGCAGCGTGCCGAGCCGGGCGACCTCCACCCCCGTCCCGTTGAAGTCCTCACCCGCCTTGATGACCAGCCGCCCGTCCGAGGCGCGGTAGGCGAACTCCCCCACCTGATCGACGTGGGCGCTGTTGCCGAGCAGGCGGAAGGTGGAGCCGTCGCGCATGGTGAAGGGCGCGTCGGAGGTGAAGGTCAGGGTGCGCGTCCCCTCGTCGATGCCGGCGACCGTCAGGATCGCGTCCTGGAGCCGTTCCGTGTCGAAGACCTGGACCCGGCTGCCGGGCACCAGATCGGCGGCGGTGACGTCGCCCGCGTGATAGCGCAGCGCGTTCGTGCTGGCGCCATGGGCGCTCGCGTCGGCGACGAACCAGCCGGTGGTCGGGTCCTGCGGATCGTAGGCCGCCTTGGAGGCCAGCCGGTAGCGCACGCCGTTGACGGTGACGTCCAGCCCCGGTGCCGCGGACAGGGGCGCCGACCAGACGCCGTTGCCCTCATAGGTGAAGCCGCCGACCCGCTCCCCGCCGCTGAGGACCGCCTGTTCGCCCGGATATCCCAGGATGCGGATGCCGCTGTCCTGCGCGCCGAGATCCAGCGTCCTCGGCAAGCCGTGGGTGCCCTCGCGGACGTAGGTGGTCTTGACGGTGCTGGCGCGCATGGCCGCCTGCGCCCGTTCCAGGCTGGCGAAAGGGCCGTCGGTGCCGTCGGCGTTGGGGGCGGCCAGCCGCCCGGACCAGGAATCGTTGCCGTTCTTCGCCACGTAGAAGGCGTCGCCCTGCGGGGCCGCGGCCTCCGACGCGGTGCCCTGGAAGACCGGGGCGGCGACCGACAGGGTGACGGAACCGTCGTTGGACGGTGCGGGAGCGGCGAGGGGCTTCCCGTTCACCGTCACGGCTCCCAATGACAGGTCTCCCACCGGCAGGATCTGCACCGTGTGGGCAACGGACGGGTCGAGGGTGACGCTGAAGGTGAAGCGTTCGGCGGTGCCGGACGGGGCTTCCGCCTCCCCGGCCAGTTTGCCGTCCACCAGAATCTTGAAGCGCACCGGCCCCGTGGCGGCCGCGCCGCGCGCCGCCTCGACGGTGATGGGGATGGGCCGGGTGATGACCTCTTCCGGCTTCGGCGGGGGGCGGACCAGCGGGCCGCCGAACATCTCCTCCCCCAGCCCGAAGGACAGCATGCCGCCCCAGTAGAGCCCGGTCTGGCCGGCCACCACGTCCTTCCCGTCCACGGCCCCCTTGTCGTAGGTGGCGCGCGGGTCGGTGGACCTGATCTCCTGCCCGTCCACGACGATGGAGCCGACGAACAGGTTGCGGTCCACCCCGTTCGCCAGGCCGTCGTTGTCGTACCAGATGGAAATCCGGTGGGCCTGATCGGGATCGACCGTGGCGGTGAAGTGGTAGGGCGTGCTGGAGGTGGCGCTGACCCATGCCTCGCCGATCATCACGCCATCGACCAGCAGCCGGAAATGCGGCGCCTTTCCCCCGGCCGTCACGCCCCAGGCGTTCACGACGATGGGAAGGGTAATGGTGTTGTCGGTGGACGTATCCATATGCGAACCCAGGGCATGCGGGCACGGACGTGCCCGGCTCGGGAGGCGTCGAACACGCCTCCGTGCCCCAAAATTGGCATACCCCTTTCGATAGGATGTGTGACAACGCGGCCGGCGATTCGCCCGGGCGCCTTGCCTTCGGCTTCCGTGACGGCCTTGGCCTCTGTGGTATTCACGTTGCGCCGCTGAACAGCATACCCCGTGAGGTTGCCGTCACTCCCGAGGAATCGGCTCTGGCGAGGGCGTCGAACTGCAACGCCAAGTTCTGGTCGGCCGTCAAGCCCCTCGCGTCGCCGACCGCTGTCATTCCGCTCCGCCTTTGTCCGGAAACCCGTCGTCAACATGGGTTGGCGGACCGATCGGCGCCGGTTCGGAAAAGGCGGATGACGAGCATCGATCATTCCCGCCAGCGGCAATGTGTCTCACCAAGTCTCCCGTTTTAATAGAATTAATGTGATGACCATCACACCCAAGAACAGATATGCACGATAATATCGCTCAGTTTGAGAATCGGTATATCAGGAAGTCTATATCGTGGGGGACGGTGGAAGATGGGCGTCGTGTCTGGATCAGTGAGGCAGGGCACGCTTCTGGGGAGCCTCGATGCGGGCAGCCATCTGTGCGCCGATTTTAAGAATAATAAAGTATTTGCGCCCCTAAAAGGCGAATAACGTTACGGTAATTACCGAATTTGTCTATAAAAACGGATTTCCCTCCAAATGCTAGAATCTTATTGATGATTTTATATCTAAAATAGGCAATTTCCTTGAAATAATAATCCTTTACGAGTGGCGAATGGTAGGATTCGCGCGGCAATCTGCTGCTTTCGCAACAGCACTGCGGATGATTGGGTGCCGGACGATGATCGGATTTGCTGATTGGCTTGGTCCATCGCCGGACGCTTCGACCGGGGGGGGGCCGTTCAACGGGAAGCGCGTCGCTCAGCCGGCGCGCGCGGGGGTGGGCAAGGCCTCCCGATGGCTTTCCGGATGCCTCGCCCTGGTCTTGGTCTCGTCCTTTACCTGGAGAGTGAGCATGGCATCTCCTGTGCTGGCTTACATGGGCGTCGAACAGATCGTGGTGGTTTGCCGGGTCGATCCGGCCGATGCCGGCGTCTGGACCGCGGCCGCGATTGGGGAGCAAGCGCGCGGAATCATCGCTGAAGGACTGCCGCAAGCGCGCCGGCCGGTGGCCGTGGTTCCGGCGGGCGATCCGGCAATCATCGATCCGGCGGCGCTGGTCGTGACGATCCACGCCAACGCGGCGGCGGATCCGGCGCGTCCCGGGCTGGCTGCGGTCGCGGTTTCCGTGCGCCGGCCGGGGCAGGCGAGCGACGCGATCCCCTTGTTTCTCGCACCACCCGCGGCCGTCGAGGCCGGGTCCGGCGACGCCGGAATGAAGCGCGCGTTGCGGGCGCTGCTTCTGCCGGCGGTTGTCGAACCCCTGATGTCCATGCCTGAAGCGCGCTGAACGAGCGAGTGGGAGCGCTGACCATGTCATACGACCAACTGGACACCACATCATCCTCCGGCACCGGATCGGCCTCCGACCAGTTTGAAGCGAGCCACGCGCAATGTGGCTGTGCCCAATGCCAGGCGGCGCTCGGGGAACTGTCGTCGATCACCGCCGCCTCCCTGGATCCGGTTTCGGCGGTCATTCCCTCGGGCAACACGAACATCGACGCGTTGCTTGCGGGCAACCTGTACCGGTGGAACTACGGTTCGCCGGTCGGCACCGCCGTGAACCTCACCTACAGCTTCCTGACGAGCGTGCCGAGCTACTACGGGGCCTACGCGGCCGAGCGGAGCGGCTTCCAGGCGGTGACGGCGGCCATGCAGACGGGCATCCAGAACGCCCTGGCCTTCTACGAGCAGGTCGCCAACGTCAGGTTCACCTACGACGCGTCGGGCAACGGCAACCTGACCTTTGGCCAGTGCAGCATGGGCTCCAACTCGGCGGCCTACGCCTACTACCCCATGACAAGCGGGCAGAGCGTGGCCGGCGACATCTGGTACGATGTGAACTACACCGTAAACCAGACGCAGACGGCCGGCAGCTACGGTTACATGACCACGCTGCACGAGATCGGCCATGCCATGGGGCTGAAGCACCCCGGCAACTACAACGCCGGTGGCGGCGGCACCGCCGGTCCTTATCTGCCGTCCTCGACCGACAACGTCAAATACACGGTGATGTCCTACTACGGCGGGACCCTTTCGCTCGCCAACCCGCAGACGCTGCAACTGTACGACATCCAGGCGATCCAATACCTGTATGGGGCGAACACGTCCTGGCACAGCGGTGACGACACCTACACCGTCTCGGACTCGTCGCCGCTGGTGATGACGATCTGGGACGGTGGCGGCACCGACACGATCGACGCCTCCAACCAGACCCGCGCCGTTGCTATCAACCTGAACGCCGGCGCCTTCAGTTCGATCGGTGTCAACGCCAGCGGCGCTGCGGCCAGCCAGAACATCGCCATCGCCTACAACGTCACCGTCGAAAACGCCATCGGCGGCATCGGGAACGACACTCTGACCGGCAACGCGGCGGACAACACGCTGACGGGCGGCAGCGGCAACGACACGATCAACGGCGGCGGCGGCTCCAACACCGCCGTCTTCACCGGCAACCGGTCCGAATATGGCATCACCCTGTACAACGGCACGGTAACGGTCTCCGACCGGACCGGCGGACGGGATGGTGTCGACACCCTGACGAACATTCAGTTTTTGAAATTCGCCGACCAGACGGTGTCGACCGACACGCTGCAGCCGAACAGGGCTCCAATCGCGACCGGCATGTCGCAGACGGTGCGCATCGGCCAGACGGTTGCGCTGTCCACGCTGGTCAGCGCCACCGACGCCGACGGCGACGCGCTGAGCTACTACATCACCGATCCATCGGGGGCCGGGCGGCTCAACCTGAACGGCGCCGTCAACGTGCTGGGCGCGGCCCAGCAGGCGGTCGGCAACTATCAGGTCTCCGCCGCCGACTTCGCCAAGCTGACCTACACCGGTAATGGCGCCGAGCAATTGAAGATTTGGGCCTACGACGGGATGCAGTGGAGCACCGCGACGACGGCGTCGGTGATCAACCGCGCGCCCACCGTGACCGCGACGCCGCGCGGCGTGGGCCTCGGCCAGACGGTGGCCGTCTCCACGCTGGTCAGCGCCACCGACGCCGACGGCGACGCGCTGAGCTATTACATCACCGACCCGTCGGGGGCCGGGCGGCTCAACCTGAACGGCGCCGTCAACGTGCTGGGCGCGGCCCAGCAGGCAGCCGGCAACTATCAGGTCTCCGCCGCCGACTTCGCCAAGCTGACCTACACCGGCAATGGCGCCGAGGCGCTGACCGTCTGGGCCTACGACGGGGCGCAATGGAGCGCCGCCACGACGGTTTCGGTGACCAACCGCGCGCCCACCGTGACCGCGACGCCGCGCGGCGTGGGCCTCGGCCAGACGGTGGCCGTCTCCACGCTGGTCAGCGCCACCGACGCCGAGGGCGACGCGCTGAGCT
>JAEZPL010000476.1 GCA_023413605.1 Pseudomonadota bacterium | reverse complement strand
CATGTAGACCGTCAGCACGCAGGACAGGATCACGGCCAGGAAGCCCGACGCGCGGTCGAACAGCAGCGACACCAGGAAAATCGTCGGGATGTACAGCAGGAACGGATAGGCGCGCAGCACGGGGTCGAGGCTGTAGCGCACCGCCGTGGTCACGCCGACCAGAACGACCGTGACGGCATAGCGCACCCACAGCGAACGCGGGGCCCTGGGTAGAAACTGAAACAGCAGGTTTTCCATGCCCGATCCTGGCCAGATTCCAGCCCGATCCTGATTGGAACGACGGCTTCACCGTGCACAACACCGAAGAATGCCGCTGGTGTCATACGGCATGCGAGGCCCGGGGGAACTGCAAAAGATGGGTGCTGTTGCCCGAAAACCGCCCGCTTTCCGCCCCGCAGGAGCTTCCATGCCCGAACCGGCCCTGACCGAAGCCATGAGCGCCGACGTGGTGCTCACCATCAACGGCGCGCAGCACAGCCTGCGCATGGACGTCCGCACCACCCTGCTGGACGCGCTGCGCAACCATCTGGGCCTGACGGGCACGAAGAAGGGCTGCGACCTGGGGCAATGCGGGGCCTGCACGGTGCTGTGCGACGGGCGCCCCATCGTGTCGTGTCTGACGCTGGCCGTCACGCAGCAGAGCCGCGCCATCACCACCATCGAAGGGCTGGAACAGGACGGGCAGTTGCACCCGGTGCAGGAGGCATTCATCGAGCATGACGCCTTCCAGTGCGGCTACTGCACCCCCGGCCAGATCATGGCGGCGGTCGGCCTGCTGAACGAAGGCGTGCCGACGACCGACGAGGCGATCCGCGAGCGCATGAGCGGCAACCTGTGCCGCTGCGGCGCCTACGTGAACATCGTGGAGGCCGTGAAGGCCGCCGCCACGGCTATGAATTCGAAAGCCATGAACTCGACCGGCATGAAAGGCTGAGCGCGATGCATCCGTTCGCCTACACCGCCGCCCAAACCCCGCAGGACGTCACGGCGCGGGCCAGCCGCCCGCCGCATCCGGACATCCTGGCCGGCGGCACCGACCTGCTGCAACTGCTGAAGGAACGGGTGCGCACCCCGTCCGACCTGATCGACATCAACGGCCTGGACCTCGGCGGCATCGAGGAGAAGGACGGCTGCCTGCGCGTCGGCGCGCTGGTCCGCATGAGCGAGCTGGCCGCCGACCCGCGCGTGCGGCGCGACTGGCCGGTGGTGTCGAAGGCTCTGCTGGAAAGCGCCTCGGCCCAGGTCCGCAATCTGGCGACCATCGGCGGCAACCTGCTCCAGCGCACGCGCTGCCCCTATTTCCGCGACGTGGCCACCCCCTGCAACAAGCGGGAGCCGGGAAGCGGCTGTTCGGCGCTGGACGGGCTGAACCGCATCCACGCGATCCTCGGCACCAGCGACCGCTGCATCGCCGTCCACCCGTCCGACCTCGCGGTGGCGCTGGTGGCGCTGGACGCGCGGGTGTCGATCCTGGGGCCGGACGGCGAGGACGAGATCGCCGTGGAGAACCTGCACCGCCTGCCCGGCGACACGCCGCACCTGGAAACGGTGCTGCAACCCGGCGACCTGATCACCGCCGTGACCATCCCGGCCTCCGAAGCCGCGCGCCGGTCCCACTACGTGAAGGTGCGCGACCGCGCGTCCTTCGAATGGGCGCTGGTGTCCGCCGCTGTGGCGCTGGACATGGACGGCGGCACCATCCGCGACGCCCGCGTCGCGGCGGGCGGCGTCGGCACCAAGCCCTGGCGCCTGCGCACGGTGGAATCGGTGCTGATCGGCAAGACCGCCGGCCCCGACGTCTTCCGGGCCGCCGCCGACCGCGCGGCGGACGGCGCGCAGCCGCGCGGGGACAACGCCTACAAGGTCGAACTGTTGAAACGCACCGTCGTCCGCGCCCTGATTGAGCTGGGAGGTTGCCCATGAACACCGTTCCCGCAGGGGCCGCCGGCCCTACCGACGTCGGCACTGTCGTCGGGCAGCCGGTCAGCCGCGTGGACGGCCGCGCCAAGGTGACCGGCCACGCCGCCTACGCCGGGGAGTTCCGGCCCGACGGCCTCGCCCACGCGGCGGTGGTGACGGCCACCATCCCGGCCGGGCGCGTCCGCGCCCTGTTCACCGACGCGGCGGAGGCCTCGCCCGGCGTGCTGCTGGTCGCCAGCCACCACAACGCGCCGCGCCTGCCCTACAACAGCATGGCGCAACGCCCGCAGGTGGACCCGCAGTCCGGCGACCAGCTGCGCGTGCTGCAAGGGCCGGACGTGCTGTTCAACGGCCAGCCCATCGCCGTGGTGGTGGCGGAGACGTTCGAGCAGGCCACCCACGCCGCCGCCCTGGTGCGCGTCGAATACGACCCCGCCCCGGCCGTCACCCGGTTCGAGGACGCAGCCCCCAACGCCCGCAAGCCCGGCGCCGGCAAGCCGACCGACCTGTCCTGCGGGCAGGCCGACGCGGCGCTGGCCGCGGCCCCGGTCAGCATCGACGCCACCTACGACCAGCCGATGGAGCACCACAACGCCATCGAGCCGCACGTCACCATCGCGGCCTGGGACGGCGACCGATTGACGCTGTGGGACAAGACCCAGTGGGTGGGCAACGACCGGGCGGAGATCGCGCACGTCTTCGGCATGCCGGAGGAGAACATCCGCATCGTCTCCCCCTTCGTCGGCGGGGCCTTCGGCTCGGCGCTGCGGACGTGGCCGCACGTCACGCTGGCCGCCATGGCGGCGAAATTGGCCGGGCGGCCGGTGCGGCTGGAGCTGACGCGGCGGCAGCTGTTCCATTCCATCGGCTTCCGCCCGCGCACGGTGCAGCGGGTGGCTCTGGGCGCCCGCGAGGACGGGCGGCTGACCGCCCTGATCCAGGAGGCCGTGGGCCACACCTCGGTCTATGAGGATTACGCGGAGACGACGGTCGAGCCGGCGTCCATGCTCTATTCCTGCCCGAACCTGCGCACGGCCTACCGGCTGGCGCCGATGAACATCAACTCGCCCTGCCCCATGCGCGCGCCGGGCGTGTCCACCGGCGTGCTGGCCCTGGAAATGGCGATGGACGAGCTGGCGGAGGCCGCGGGCATCGACCCGCTGGAACTGCGCCTGCGCAATTACGCGGAGCGCGACGAGCACAAGGACCTGCCCTGGTCCAGCAAGAGCCTGCGCGACTGCTACCGCGTCGCCGCCGAACGCTTCGGCTGGAGCCGCCGGTCGGCCGCCCCCGGCAGCATGCGCGACGGGCGGGAACTGGTCGGCTGGGGCATGGCGACTGCGGTCTACCCCACCCACCGGGCGCCGGCCAGCGCCTCGGTCGTCATCCGCGACGACGGCACCGCGGTGGTGCGCAGCGCCGCCAGCGACATGGGGCCGGGCACCTACACCGCAATGACGCAGGTGGCGGCGGAGGCGCTGGACCTGCCCGTGGAGCGCGTGCGGTTCGAGCTGGGCGACACCGACCTGCCCAAGGCGCCGGTGCATGGCGGCTCCATCACCATGGCGAGCGTCGGTTCCGCCGTGCAGGCGGCCTGCGTCGCGGCGCGCGCCCGCATGCGGGCCTTGTCCAACGCGGCCGAGGAGGTGCGTGGGGCCGACTACGCCGGCATCCTGCGCCGCCATGCCCTGCCGCAGGTCGACGTGCAGGCCGACGCCGCCCCCGGCGCCGAGCAGAAGCAGTTCTCCATGTACGCCTTCGGCGCCGTCTTCGCCGAGGTGCGCGTGGACCCGGAGCTTGGCACCGTGCGCGTGCCCCGGCTGGTGGGCGCCTACGGCTCCGGCCGGATCGTCAACCCGAAGACGGCGCGTAGCCAGTGCATCGGCGGCATGGTGCTGGGGGTCGGCATGGCGCTGACCGAGCAGAGCGAGTGGGACGACCGATTCGGCAAGGTGATGAACGCCAACCTCGCCGAATACCTCGTCCCGGTGAACGCCGACGTGCCGCACCTGGACGTCACCTTCGTGGACGAACACGACCCGCACGTGAACCCGCTGGGCGTGAAGGGGCTTGCCGAGATCGCCGCCGTCGGCGTGACGCCGGCCATCGCCAACGCCGTGCACCACGCCACCGGCGTCCGGTTCCGCAGCCTGCCGATCACCCCGGACAAGGTGCTGACGGCGTTGGTCCGGAAGGGCTGACGGGCCAAGCGGGCATGGAGCGGCGGGAGAGTCGCAATCGGCGTCCTGAACGCAGGATGCCGAAGTTCATCCTTCGGATAATCCGCACCTCGACAACCCTCGAATGCGGGGGCATGATTCAGTTACGACACGAAATAAAAGGGAGGTTGTCGTGACGTTCATGTCCAAGACCCGCCGGATGGCGCTGGTCTCTCTGGCTGGTGCGGCGGTTGCGGGTGCGGTCGCCATCGGGGCGACCCTTGCCGTGGCGCAGACCCCGGCCTTCTTCCGCATCGGCACGGGCGGCACGGCCGGCACCTACTATCCGGTCGGCGGCCTGATCGCCAACGTGATTTCCGGCACCAACGGCGGCGTTCCCGGCCTGGTGGCGACCGCGGTCGCGTCCAACGGCTCCGTCGCCAACATCAACGCGATCAACGGCGGCTCGTCCGAATCGGGCTTCACCCAGTCCGACGTCGCCTACTGGGCCTACACCGGCACCGGCCTGTTCGAAGGCAAGGGCAAGATCGAGAACCTGCGGGTCATCGCGACGCTCTATCCGGAGACGATCCATCTGGTCGCCCGCAAGGACGCCAACATCAAGTCGGTCGCCGACCTGAAGGGCAAGCGCGTGTCGCTGGACGAGCCGGGCTCCGGCACGCTGGTGGACGCCCGCATCGTGCTGGGCGCCTACGGCATCACCGAAAAGGACGTGAAGGCCGAATACCTGAAGCCCGGCCCGGCCGGCGACCGTCTGCGCGACGGCGCGCTGGACGCGTATTTCTTCGTCGGCGGCTATCCGACCGGCGCCATCTCCGAGCTGGCCACCTCGTCGGGCATCTCGCTGGTGCCGATCAACGGGCCGGAGGTCGAGAAGCTGCTGGGCCAGTACCAGTTCTTCGCGAAGGACACGGTGCCGGCCGGCACCTACAAGGACGTGCCGGAAACCCAGACGATTTCCGTCAACGCCCAGTGGGTGACCAGCGCCAAGCAGCCGGACGATCTGGTCTACAACATCGTCAAGACGCTCTACAGCGACAAGAGCCGCGCGGCGCTGGAGGCCGGCCACGCCAAGGGCAAGCTGGTCACCCTGCAGAACGCGACCAGTGGCCTGGGCATCCCGCTGCATCCGGGTGCGGAAAAGTTCTTCAAGGAACAGGGCGTCCTGAAGTAAGGGGCGCGGGGCGGGGGCGGCGCAAGGGCGCGGTCTCCGCCCGCATTCATCCGGAGAATCCATGACCGAATCCCGTCGCGCGCCGAACCCGGAACCGAAGCTGAACCCCGCGAGCATGGAACTCGACGAGGCCAAGGCGCGGGAACTGGAAGAGAAGTTCGACTCCGAGATCCGCTTCCGCCCACTGGCGCCCGCCGCCGGGTGGCTGGTCGGCTGGCTGCTGATCGTGCTGTCGCTGTTCCACTACTACACCGCCGGCTTCGGCCTGCTGGCGGAGATGGAGCACCGGGGCATCCACCTGTCCTTCGTGCTGGGGCTGGTCTTCCTGGTCTTCCCCTTCACCAAGCGCGGCTACGACCGCCCGGCGGACGGGAACTGGCTGCGCCCGCTCGGCATCGCGTGGATCGACTGGCTGCTCGCCGCGGGGGCCGTGGTCGCCGTGCTGCACGTTCCGCTGATCCCGCTGGACGACCTGGCCTTCCGCGTCGGCAACCCGACCACCACCGACGTCATCCTGGGCAGCACGCTGATCGTCGTGCTGCTGGAAGCGACGCGGCGCTCGGTCGGCTGGCCGCTGCCGATCATCGCGCTGATCTTCATGGCCTACGCGATCTGGGGTCCGCAGATGCCGGGCCTGCTGACTCATCCCGGCGCCACCGTTCCGCAACTGGTCGACCACCTGTACCTGACGACGCAGGGCGTCTACGGCATCGCGCTGGGCGTGGTGGCGACCTACGTCTTCCACTTCGTGCTGTTCGGCGTGTTCGCCACGCGCATCGGGCTTGGGCAGCTGTTCCTGGACTGCGCGGCCTGGGTGGCCGGACGGTTCGCCGGCGGGCCGGCCAAGGTGGCGATCTTCGGGTCGGCGCTGTTCGGCATGATCTCCGGCTCCTCGGTCGCCAACACGGTGACGGTGGGGTCCCTGACCATCCCGGCGATGATCCGCCTCGGCTACAAGCGGCACTTCGCGGCGGCGGTGGAGTCCACGGCCTCGACCGGCGGGCAGATCACGCCGCCGATCATGGGGGCCGCGGCCTTCCTGATGATCGAGTTCCTGGGCCTGCCCTACACAACCATCATCCTGGCCGCCATCGTGCCGGCCTTCATGCATTTCTTCGGCGTGCTGGTGCAGGTGCATTTCGAGGCGAAGCGCAACGGCCTGCGCGGCCTGCGCCCGGACGAGATGCCCGACCTGAAGGAAGCCTTCCGCCGCGACTGGCCGACGGTGATCCCGCTGATCGTGCTGATCGGCATCCTGATCGCCGGCTACACCCCCTATCTGGCCGCCTTCTGGGGCATCACGCTGTGCGTCGCGGTCGGCCTGCTGAACCCGCGCAAGCGGATGTCCGTCCGGGAAGTTCTGGACGGCCTGCGCGACGGAGCCAAGTACGCGCTGGCCGTGGGTGCCGCCGCCGCGACGGTGGGCATCATCGTCGGCGTGGTCACGCTGACCGGCGTGGGCTTCAAGATCTCCTTCATCGTCACCTCCACCGCGACGGAGATGGCGGCCTGGATGGGCTCCGTCCTGCCGGCCGGGCTGTCCGACGCCAAGAGCCTGACGCTGCTGTTCACGCTGATCATGACCGGCGTGGTCTGCATCCTGATGGGCTGCGGCATCCCGACCACGGCCAACTACATCATCATGGCGACCATCGCGGCCCCGGCGCTGGGCCTGCTGGGCGTGGCGCCGATCGTCGCGCATTTCTTCGTCTTCTATTACGGCGTGCTGGCCGACATCACGCCGCCGGTGGCGCTGGCCGCCTACGCCGCAGCGGGCATGGCGGGCGCCGACCCGTTCAGGACCGGCAACACGGCCTTCCGGCTGGGGCTGGGCAAGGCGCTGGTGCCCTTCGTCTTCGTCTTCTCGCCGTCGCTTCTGCTGGTGGTGCCGGGCTTCACCTGGACGGACTTCCTGATCGCCTTCCTCGGCTGCATCATCGGCATCACCTGCCTGGGCGCGGCCCTGGCCGGCTGGATGATCACCCGCACGCAGGCGTGGGAACGGGCATTGCTGGCCGTCGCCGCCATCCTTCTGGTGGCGCCGGAGCTGTATTCGTCGCTGCTGGGGCTGGCGCTGATCGTGCCGGTTCTGGTGCGGCAGATGAGCGCCAGCCGGCTGGCGCCCGAATCCGCCTGATCGACCTATAAGAAACCTTCCGCTCTCGTTCGAGAGGATCCGTTCATGGACATTCCCCACCCCTACCTCATGTTCCTCGGCGACGTGCAGGACCAGCTCGGCGCCAAGACGGCGCAGGGCATCGTCGACTGGCGTCCCGACTGGTGCCTGGGGCAGCTTCGCCTGGACGGCTGCAAGGCCGACCTGGGCATCCCCGACATGACCATCGCGGAGGCCGCGGCGCGCGGCGCGAAAACGATGGTCGTCGGCGTCGTGAACGCCGGCGGCGTCCTGCCGGAGCATTGGACCAGCGCCATCGTCCAGGCCATCGAGGCGGGGATGGAGGTCGCGAGCGGCCTGCACACCCGCCTGGAAAGCGTCCCCGCCATCCAGGAAGCCGCCGCGACGCACGGCCGGCGGCTGTTCAACGTCCGCCATTCCGACCAGCGCTTCGCGACCGGCAAGGGCACCCGGCGGCCGGGCCTGCGCCTGCTGACCGTCGGCACCGACTGTTCCGTCGGCAAGAAGTACACCGCGCTGGCGCTGGAGAAGGAGATGCGCGCCCGCGGGCTGGACGCCGATTTCCGAGCCACCGGCCAGACGGGCGTCTTCATCTCCGGCCGCGGCGTCGCCATCGACGCGGTGGTGGCCGACTTCATCTCCGGTGCCGTGGAATGGATCGCGCCGGCCGCCGACCCGAAGCACTGGGACCTGATCGAGGGCCAGGGATCGCTGTTCCACCCGTCCTTCGCGGGCGTGTCGCTGGGGCTGCTGCACGGCGCCCAGCCCGACGCCTTCGTCATCTGCCACGAGCCGACCCGCACCACCATGCGCGGCGTGCAGCACCCGCTGCCGTCGATCCAGGACGTGATCGACCTGACGATGCGCTGCGGCCAACTGACCAACCCGGGCATCCGCCCGGTCGGCATCGCCATCAACACCAAGGCCTATGGCGAGGACGAGGCCCGCGCCTGCCTGGAGGAGGCGGCCAAGGCCCACGGCCTGCCGGCCACCGACCCGATCCGGTTCGGCGTATCCACAATTGTTGATCGGCTGGTGGAAGATTTCTCCGCCTGAAACGTTAATGGGGGTGTCCGATGATGCGGCGGGCGGGGGTCCTTCGGCTCCGCCCGCTCTCAAAGGAGCAAACGGGTCAAAAAATCGCAGAGGCCGTCCCTTCAGCCGAATTGGATCGAGGGTCCCGCCTGCCTATTTGGACAAGATGAGCGACCGCACCTCCAGCATCCAGTACGCCGCCCTTCCCTACCGCCTGAACAACGGCCGGCCGGAAATCCTTCTGGTGACGTCGCGTGAGACGCGGCGCTGGATCATCCCCAAGGGGTGGGCCGAAAAGGCCGTGAAACCGCACGCCATGGCAGCGCGCGAGGCCTATGAGGAAGCCGGCGTGCGCGGCACGGTCGATCACCGCCCCTTCGGCGAATACCGCTACGTCAAGCGCCTGACCGGCGCCAAGTCCGTGATCTGCTCGGTCACCGTCTACCTGCTTCAGGTCGATGAGGAACTGGACGAATGGCCGGAAAAGGCCGAGCGCGAACGGCGCTGGCTGACCCCCAGCCAAGCCGCCCTCGCCGTGGGCGAAAGCGGTCTGGTGGAGATGCTGCTGCGGCTGGGCATCCCGCCGCGTTGAGTCGTCACCCCACCACCTGCCGGTACAGCGCCGGCAACGCCTTCGTCAGATGGGACACCTGGGGGAAGATGGCGTAGCCGCCGCGGCCGAACAGGTAGGGGAAATAGTCCCTGGCCTCGGCGTCCACGGTGATGCCGAACAGCGCGATGCCCTGGCGCCGGGCCTCCTGGATCGCGACGCGCGTGTCCTCGATGCCGTAGCGGCCCTCGTAATGGTCCACGTCGTTGGGCTTGCCGTCGG
>JAEZPL010000450.1 GCA_023413605.1 Pseudomonadota bacterium | reverse complement strand
ACGACGGCACCATGGCCCGCCTGCCGGATCTGGTGAAGTTCGCGCAGTTCCACGGGCTGAAGGTGGGCACCATCGCCGACCTGATCGCCTATCGCCGGCGCACCGAGACCATCGTCGAGCAGAAGCTGGCCGCCGCGCTGGACAGCCGGTTCGGCGGGCGCTTCCAGATGTATGTGTATGTGAACAAGGTGGCGTACGCGGAGCATATCGCGCTGGTGCGCGGCGACATCTCCGGTGACGAGCCGGTTCTGGTGCGCATGCACGCCCTGTCGGTGCTGGACGACGTGCTGGGCGACAAGAGCGCCGGGCGCGACGCGGAGTTGCAGGCCTCCATGGATCTGATCGCCAAGGAAGGCCGCGGCGTCATCGTCCTGCTGCGCGAGCCGATGGCGAACAGCCTGACGGAGTCGGTCATGGCGCGGCTGGAAGGCCATGACAACCCGACCCCGGCGTTGCGCGATTATGGCGTGGGCGCGCAGATCCTGCTGGACCTGGGCGTGCGGAACATGGTTCTGCTGTCGAACCGCAAGAAGTCGATCATCGGGCTGGAGGGCTATGGCCTGACCGTGGTCGGCCATCGCGCAATTCCCGTCCACGACGCCGAATAGACCGGTCGAAACAGGCTAGGCGAGCAGCGCGAGATGACCGAAAAGCCCCATCTGATGATCGTGGAAGCGCGCTTCTACGAAGACATCGCCGACGAGCTGGTCAAGGGCGCCATCGCCGAGATCGAGAAGGATGGCGCCACCTTCCAGCGCGTGTCGGTTCCGGGCTGTCTGGAAATCCCCGCTGCGATCCTGTACGCCCTGCGCTCGATGGACTTCTTCACGGCGCGCAAGCGGTTCGACGGCTATGTCGCGCTGGGTTGCGTGATCCGCGGCGAAACGACGCACTACGACATCGTGTGCAACGAAAGCGCCCGCGGCTTGCAGGATCTGGCGCTGCGTTACGCCCTGGCCATCGGCAACGGCGTCCTGACCGTGGAAAACCGCGAGCAGGCCTGGGCCCGCGCCTCGGTCACGGGCAGGAACAAGGGCGGTTTCGCCGCCCGCGCCTGCCTTGACATGATTGAACTGAAACGCCAATTCCGCCTTTATCCGCGGTGACCCCGCGGCCAATCCCTGACAGTATGAGCATCATGAGCAACGACGACGCGGCTGGCCGCGCGAAACAGAAGCGCGGCTCCCGGAACCGGACCGGTGGTGGATCGGCAAAGGCCCGGCGCAAGGCGGCCCGCCTTGCCGCCGTGCAGGCCCTGTATCAGATCGACCTGAACCAGATCGACCTGACCGGCATTGCCGTGGAAACCGTGGTCGGCGAATTCGTCAATCACCGCCTGGGCGAAGAGATCGACGGCGCGAAGTTCGTGGCCGCCGACCCGCAGCTGTTCGCGGACATCGTGCGCGGCGCGGCGCACCGCCGCGAGGAAGTGGACGGCATGCTGTCCAAGGCCCTTGAGCCGCGCTTCGCGCTGGACCGTCTGGAACTGCTGCTGCGCGCCATTCTGCGGGCCGGCGCGTACGAGCTGTTCGTCCACAACGACACCCATCCGCGCATCCTCATCAGCGAGTATGTGGACGTGGCGCACGCCTTCTTCGCCGGGCGCGAGCCGGGCATGGTGAACGGCGTGCTGGACCATGTGGCCCGCGCCCTGCGGCCGGACGAGCTGGCGCAGCCGGACCCCAGCCGTGACCAGCCGAAAGAGCAATAAACCGCTCGGCGAGTTCGGCCGGATCGACCGCTATTTCAAGCCGCTGGCGGCCGGGTTTCCCGGCGCCCGCGGTCTGGCCGACGACGCGGCCGTGTTCGGCGTGCCGCCGGACCAGGAGCTGGTCGTCACCACCGACGCCATGGTGGCCGGCGTCCACTTCTTCCCCGACGACTCTCCCGGCGACATCGCGGCCAAGCTGCTGCGCACCAACCTGTCGGACCTCGCCGCCATGGGAGCGGCGCCCCACGCCTACACGCTGGTGACCGCCTTGCCGAAAACGGTGGAGGAGGACTGGCTGGCCGCCTTCGCGGCGGGGCTGGGGGAAGACCAGGAGCGGTTCGGGATCGGGCTGGCGGGCGGCGACTCGGTGTCGACCACCGGCCCGATCACTCTGTCCGTGACGGCCTTCGGGCTGGTGCCGAAGGGCAGGGCGCTGCCTCGCTGGGGTGGGCGCCCCGGCGACCGCGTCTTCGTGACCGGCACCATCGGCGATGCCGCGCTGGGACTCCAGATCGCGTTCGGAAAGCTGGAGGTCGCGGACGAGGCCGCCCGCGGCGCGCTGCTGCGCCGGCTGCGCCGGCCGGACCCGCGCACCGGCGTCGGGCCGCGACTGGTCGGGCTGGCCACCGGCTGCCTGGACGTGTCGGATGGGCTGGTCGCCGATCTCGGTCATTTGTGCGAGGAATCGGGTTGCGCCGCCGTGTTGGAAGCGGCGCGAGTGCCGCTGTCCGCCTCCGCGCGCGCCGTGGTGGGGGCGGATCCGGTCAGGCTCGCCCTGGCCCTGACCGGCGGTGACGATTACGAGCTTCTGTTCACCGCGCCGGAGGAGGCCCGGTCGGCTTTGCATGTCCTGGCCGGGGAAACCGGCGTGGCCATCACCGAAATCGGCCGGCTGGCCGGCGGCGAGGCCGGAACGGTGAGCGTGATCGGCGCGGCCGGGCAACCCATCGACCTGCCGGTCCGCGGCTGGGACCATTTTTGAAGGCATTTCTGAAGATTGCGGCCGGGCCAACCACCGCTTAACGCAATCGAAAGCACGCCAGGCCTAGGGTTCACGCGCATCGTCTCAAGGAAAGCGCGCGCGTCATGAAGGCCGTGATTCTGCTCGTCCTCGCCATCGGGTTGCTGGGCGGCGCCGGCTATGGCGGCTGGATGCTGTACACCATGTACATGGCTCCCCACGACGGCGAGCAGCCCAAAAAGGAAGAGCCGCCGCCGAAGGTGCCGACCGCCTTCGTGCGCTTGGCCCCGCTCGTCATTCCCGCCATCGGCAGCCACAAGGTCGACCAGTTCGTCACCGTGGTGGTGACCCTGGAGGTTGTGGCCGACAAGGTGCCGCTGGTCCAGGCTTATCAGCCGAAGGTCTTCGACACGCTGTTGACCACTCTGTATGGCGCCGTCGACGACAAGTCGGTGTTGACCGGAAACTTGGTCAATATCCCTGTCGTAAAAGAAAAACTGACCGCTGCGGCTGCGAAAGTGGTCGGTAACGGAGTGGTGCAAAACGTTCTTATTCAAGTGGTTACGCAACGCAATCTGTAACCAGTCGAATAGGGGCCCTATCCGAAAGTGAGAGCGCGCCTCGGCCATTTCGCCGCGGCTGATCGGGCGTGGCCGCTGTTGCAATGAGCCGGCCGGTTCGGCATCCTTTTCACGAATAACTTTCCCGTGATCCACCTTCATTTGCGCGGGAGGACGTTAGCGCGAGAGGCGGTATTCGGGGACTCATAACAAGGTGGGGGAACCGATGGCAGCAGCGTTCATCGTCATCATCGCCAGTGGGCTCCTTGCCCTGGCGTATGGGTATTACGCGGGCAGACAAGTCATGGCGGCCTCCGCCGGATCCGACCGCATGCAGGAGATCGCAGCGGCCGTGCAGGAGGGCGCCCGCGCTTACCTGAACCGCCAATACACCACCATCGCCATCGCGGGCGTGGTGCTCCTCATCATCCTTGGCGCGTTTCTCGGCCTGCATGTGGCGTTCGGCTTCCTGATCGGTGCCGTCCTGTCGGGTGCCGCCGGCTATGTGGGGATGAACGTTTCGGTGCGCGCCAACGTGCGCACGGCCCAGGCGGCGACCCAGGGGCTGGCGCCCGCGCTGGACATCGCCTTCAAGGCGGGCGCCATCACCGGCATGCTGGTGGTCGGGCTGGGCCTGCTGGGCGTCGGCGTCTATTACGGCATCCTGACCATGGTCTATCGGGTGACCGACCCGGTGGAGGTCCGCTCCGTTCTTGAGGCTCTGGTGGCGCTGAGCTTCGGCGCGTCGCTGATCTCGATCTTCGCGCGCCTGGGCGGCGGCATCTTCACCAAGGGCGCCGACGTCGGCGCCGACCTCGTCGGCAAGGTGGAGGCCGGCATTCCGGAGGACGACCCCCGCAACCCCGCCGTCATCGCCGACAATGTCGGCGACAATGTCGGCGACTGCGCCGGCATGGCCGCCGACCTCTTCGAGACCTACGCCGTCACCATCGTCGCCACCATGCTGCTGGCGGCGATTTTCTTTTCGGGCGAGATCGTCCGGCTGCTGCTGGTCTATCCCCTGGTGATCGGCGCCGTGTGCATCGCGGCCTCCGTCGCCGGGACCTTCTTCGTGAAGCTCGGCTCCAGCAACAAC
>JAEZPL010000436.1 GCA_023413605.1 Pseudomonadota bacterium | reverse complement strand
TGGACAAGCTTCCCGGTGCCTATGCGGCGCCGGAGGGGGCCCTGCTGCTGGCGGTCATGGACGGGCGGGCGGCGGGCGTCGTCGCCATCCGGCCGCTCGGCGACGGCACGGCGGAGATGCGGCGGCTGTTCGTGCGGCCGGACTCCCGAGGCGGCGGAGTCGGGCGGTGGCTGGCCGAAGCCGCGCTGGCCGCGGCGCGGGCCGCCGGGCACCGGGCTCTGCGGTTGGAAACCTTGTCCTCCATGACCGAGGCGCGGTCCCTGTACGAAGCGCTGGGTTTCCGCGAGGTCGCCCCCTACGGTACAAAGCCGATCTGCGGCGCCCATTACTACGAGCGCGCCGTCTGACAACGATCGGGAAGGGGACAAGCATGGCCGGGCGGTATTTCGAGGATTTCCACGTCGGCGACGTCATCGAGACGGAAGGGGCGACCGTCACGGACAGCCAGATCATGGACTTCGCCCAGCGATTCGACCCGCAGCCTTTCCATATGGACACCGTGGCGGCGGCCCAGGGGCCGTTCGGCGGGCTGATCGCCAGCGGATTCCACACCCTGTCGCTGGCCTTCCGCCTGTTCCGCGACACCGGCGTCATCACGGGCACCAGCCTCGGCGGTTCCGGCGGGGATGAACTGCGCTGGCTGCGCCCGGTGCGTCCCGGCGACACGCTGCGCGTCCGCGTGGAGGTGGTGGAGACCACCCCTTCCCGCCGTGGCGACCGCGGCACGGTGCGGCTGGCCTACACCGCGCTGAACCAGCATGGCGAGGCCGTCATGACCATCACCCTGAACCACATCATCGCGACCCGCTCGATTCCCGTGTAGCGGACTTGTGGCGCCAAAGAGGACGCAACAAGGAAGGGATGCCCGTACGGGTGTCTTGATCCCGGCGGCCTGCGCCTGTATAGCGTCGCCCCTTTGCTCACGGGGAGGGGATTTCCCATGACGGCCTGCGGCCTCGACTTCGGTACGTCCAACACCACCCTTGGGGTCAAGGGAGCGGGTGCAGACAACGGGGAGGCCTTTCGGCTGCTGCCGCTGGACGGCGAACGGGTGACGCTGCCCAGCGCCGTGTTCTTCGACTTCGAAGCCGACGCGGTGACGGTGGGGCAGGCGGCCATCGACGCCTATGTGTCGGGGGTGGAAGGGCGCCTGATGCGCTCCATCAAGTCGATGCTCGGCACCGACCTGATCGACGCCGACACGGCGCTGCGCAAGGGCCGCATCAGCTTCCGCGCGGTGATCTCCACCTTTCTGGACGCGGTGAAGCAGCGGGCTGAAACGGCGCTGGGCGGCGAGTTGACCGACGTGGTGCTGGGGCGCCCGGTGCATTTCGTGGACGGCGACCCGTCGGGCGACGCCGCGGCGGAGGAGACTCTGGGCGAGATCGCGCGCGCGGTCGGCTTCCGCTCCATCTCCTTCCAGTATGAGCCCATCGCCGCCGCGCTCGACTACGAACAGCAGGTGGACGGGGAGGAACTGGCCCTGATCGCCGACATCGGCGGCGGCACGTCGGACTTTTCCATTGTGCGCATCGGGCCGGACCGGCGCGGCAAGGCCGACCGCAGCGGAGACATCCTGGCGAACGACGGCATCCGCGTGGGCGGCACGGATTTCGACCGCGATCTGTCGCTGGCCGCCGCCATGCCTCTGCTCGGCCACGGCAGCGCGATGAAGCGCGCCGGGCTGTTGGCGCCGAAGCACCTGTTCTTCGATCTGGCGACCTGGTCGAAGATCAATTTCCTCTACACCGCCAAGGCGATGGCCGACCTGGAGCGGCTTCACCGCGATTCCGCTTCCCCGGAACGGATCGAGCGGCTGATCGGCGTGGTGGAGCATCGCCTCGGCCACGCGCTGGCGATGGCGGTGGAGCGCACGAAGATCGCCCTGTCGGACGGGCCGGAGGCCGGCTTGCGGCTGGACTGGGGCGATGGCGACATGACCCGCCCGGTTACGGTGGCGGAACTGAACGAGGCGACGGCGGTGCTGGCCGGCCGCATCGGCGGGCGCGTCCGCGCCTGTCTGGCGGAAGCGGGGACCGACGCGGGAAGCATCGACGCGGTGTTCCTGACCGGCGGTTCGACCCTGCTGCCGCAGGTGCGGGCGGCCATCCTGGCGGAAGTGCCCGGCGCGCGGGTGGTGGAGGGCAACATTTTCGGGTCGGTCGGCACCGGCCTGACCATCGAGGCCGGGAGGCGCTACGGGGGACACTGAGCGCGCAGACGGGTTCCGGATAAAATTTGCGACACTTGCCGGCCAGCATACGCTAGATTGTCAGTGTGTGGTACCACTGACTGTCTACCCTGACCGCTTGCGCTCGTAGATCACCGGGAACTTCTCCATATGACTTCCGCTGCCATGGGGGCGCCGCAGTCGGGCGCCACGGTTTCGCTGAATACCTCCACGCCTTCTGCCAATCATCCGGCCACCAACCATCCGGCGAACGACGCGCAGGCTCGCAAGCGCGCCGCACGGTTCTGGGCCGAACGGACCGCCCCCTACAAGGATCCCAGCTTGGCGCGCAGCGTCGGTCAGCTCGCCAGCACGCTGGGGCCGCTGGTCGGCCTGATCGTGCTGATGGCGCTGACGCTGCAGGTGGGTTACTGGCTGACCCTTCTGCTGGCGGTTCCGGCGGCTCTGTTCCTGGCGCGTCTGTGGATTCTCCAGCACGACTGTGGCCACGGCGCCTTCTTCAAGTCGGGCAAGGCGAACGACTGGGTTGGCCGTTGCCTGGGCGTCATCACGGTGACGCCGTACGAGATGTGGCGGCGCGACCACGCCATTCACCACGCGACCTCCGGCAACCTCGACAAGCGCGGCACGGGCGACATCGACACGCTGACGGTGCGCGAGTATCTGGCGCTCACCCCCTTCCAGCGCTTCCGCTATCGGCTGTACCGCCACCCGCTGGTGCTGTTCGGTCTGGGGCCGACCTTCCTGTTCCTGTGGAAGTTCCGCTTCCCGCTCGGCGATCAGGTTCGCGACGTGAAGGCCTGGGTCAGCGTTCTGACCACCAACGCCATGATCATCGGCCTGCTGGCGCTGTTCGCCGCGGTCTTTGGAATTGCCCCGGTGCTGAAGGTGTGGCTGCCGGTGGTGCTGCTCGCCGCGACCATCGGCATCTGGATGTTCTACGTTCAGCACCAGTTCGAAACCGTCTACTGGCGCCACGAGCCGGAATGGGACTTCCACGAGGCCGCCGTCCACGGCTGCTCCTTCTACGATCTGCCGGGCTGGCTGCACTGGATGACCGCCTATGTCGGCTATCACCATGTGCACCATCTGGCGTCCCGTGTTCCGAACTACCGCCTGCGCGATTGCCACCGCTCCATTCCGGAACTCCAGTCGGTGCGCTCCATCAGCCTGAAGGACAGCCTGAAGACCGTGCGTCTGGCGCTGTTCGATGAGGAGTCGCGGCGGCTGATCGGGTTCCGCGAACTGCGGGCGATGACGGCGTAAGCAAAAGCGTAAGCCAACAAAAAACCCCTCTCCCGCCGGATGCGGGAGAGGGGTTTTTTGTGTCCGCCCGTTAAGCCCCCAGGCGCCGCCGCAGCAGGGACAAGGGCTGCGCGTCGTCGAGCGAGGGCTGGAAGGCGATGGTGATTTCCGTCAGCGCCCGCGCCCAGCTCTCCGGGTTGGCGCCTTCCGGCGCTTCCGCCGAGGTGAAGCCGGTGCGCATCATGAACTGGTACTGGTCGGGGATGATGTGCCCGACGGCGCGGATTTCACCCTGATAGCCATAGCGCTCCCGCAGTTCGCGGGCGGTGGAGAAGCCACGGCCGTCCCGGAACTTCGGGAATTCGACGGCGATCAGCGCGAAGCGCTCCAGGTCCGGAGCGATGGCGGGGGCGAGCGTGCCGCTCTTCACCCGCACGCCCAGCGCGGCGTTGCGGCCGGCGAAGCTGTCGCGCTCCGCCTGCCAGCGTTCGAAGGTGATGATGGCCGGGCGGTCGGCGGGCACGGGCTCGCCGTCCGGAACCTGCACCCAGTCGTCCTCGACGATGCGGCCGTCCTTAATGAGCGGCATAGACTCTCTCCTTGAACGGGCCGTGGCCGGTGCGCTTCAGCGTGTCGAGGAAACGTTCCCCGTCCTGGCGGTTGGCGAGATAGACCTCGACGATGGCCTCGATTGCGTCCACCGTCTCGTCGGCGGTCACCGCCGGGCCGAGGATGGCGCCGATGGCCGTGGTCAGCGTCGGGTCGCCGCCGACGGTGATCTGGTAGAACTCCTCGCCTTTCTTATCCACGCCCAGGATTCCGATGGCGCCGACGTGGTGATGGCCGCAGGCGTTGATGCAGCCGCTGATCTTGATGCCAAGCTCGCCGATGGCCTGCTGCCGCGTCGGGTCGGCGAAGCGGGCCGAGATGGCCTGCGCCAGCGGGATGGAGCGGGCGTTGGCCAGCGCGCAGTAGTCGAGGCCGGGGCAGGCGATGATGTCGCCGATCAGCCCGACGTTGGCGGTGCCGAGGCCAGCCTCCTCCAGCGCCGTCCACAGGGCGAACAGGTCGTCCTGTTTGACGTGCGCCAGCACGAGGTTCTGTGTGTGGGCGACGCGGATTTCGCCGAAGCTGTAGCGGTCGGCGAGGTCGGCGACGAGGTCCATCTGCTCCGACGTGGCGTCGCCGGGGATGCCGCCGGCGGGCTTCAGAGAGATGGTCGCGACGGCGTAGCCCGGCGCCTTGTGCTCCGTCACGTTCACGGCGACCCAGCGGGCGAAGGCGTCGTTCCGCGCCTTGGCGGCGTCGAAGGAAACCGACGTGGCCGGCAGGTCTTCGAAGGGCGGGGGCGCGAAGTGCTGGCGGATTTCGGCGACGATCTCCGGCGCGAGGCGGTATTTCGGCCCGCGCAGCCGCGCGAACTCCTCCTCCACCTCGGCGGTGAACTTCTCCTGGCCCAGCTCGTGGACGAGGATCTTGATGCGCGCCTTGTAGATGTTGTCGCGCCGACCGTACTGGTTGTAGACGCGCAGGATGGCTTCGAGGTAGGCGACGAAGTCCTCTTCCGGCACCCACTCGCGGATCAGCTTGCCGATGAAGGGCGAGCGCCCGAGCCCGCCGCCCGCGTAGAAGGCGAAGCCGATCTCGCCCTGGTCGTTGCGCTTGGCGATCACGCCGACGTCATGGACTCGGATGGCCGCGCGGTCCTTCTCGGATCCCATGATGGCGATCTTGAACTTGCGCGGCAGATAGGTGAATTCGGGGTGCAGCGTCGTCCACTGCCGCAGGATCTCGGCGTAGACGCGACCGTCCACCAGTTCATCCTTGGCGGCGCCGACGAACTGGTCGGTGGTGACGTTGCGCACGCAGTTGCCGCTGGTCTGCAGCGCGTGCATGTCCACCTCGGCCAGCTGGTTCAGAATGTCCGGAGTCTCCTCCAGCTTGATCCAGTTGAACTGCAGGTTCTGGCGCGTGGTGAAGTGGCCGTAGCCCTTGTCGTACGTGCGGCCGATCTCGGCCAGCTTGCGCATCTGGCGCGAGGTCATCACGCCGTAAGGCACGGCGATGCGCAGCATGTAGGCGTGAAGCTGGAGGTACAGGCCGTTCATCAGACGCAGGGGCTTGAACTCCTCCTCCGTCAGCTCGCCGGACAGGCGGCGCTCGACCTGGGCGCGGAACTGCTCCACGCGCTCCGCCACGAAACGGCGGTCGATCTCGTCGTAGGTGTAAACCCCGGCGTGGCGGCCGGGCGCGATGTGGTTCATGAAACTCGCCCTTAAAGGAGGTCAGGCCGCCAAGTCAGGCAGCCAGGTCAGGCCGCGGCCTGCTTGCCGAGATCGGTGCGGACGGTGGGGCCCAGCGCGCGGATTCGCTCGCGCGTCTTCACGGGGATGCGGGTGCCGCCGGTGACGGTGACGTCGAAGGCGTAGACGTCGACGGCGTACTGGTCGCGGTCGGCCTGCGCCTTCGCGGCGGCCAACGCGGCTTCGGCCTCGTCGCCGTCGAACAGGGCGGCGTCTTCGAACCGCTCGACCCACACGCCCTCGGACTGGAAGAAAACAACTTCGCCGTCGCGCAGCCGGTTCCCGGTGATGGCCTTCGGGGCCGCATCCTTCAACGCCATGCCTTCAACTCCTCGAACAATCAGTCACGCCGACACGGCGATGGTGGAAAGGGGGTGGGTAGCCGTTTGCTGCCCTGTTTGTTGCGAATGGGTTTGCTGCCATTCGGAAATCCAGCCGCGCAGCCGTACGACCTCGCCGACCACGATGATGGCGGGGCGCTTGGCCTGATGCCGGACGACATCCCGCGCGCAATGGGCAAGATTGGTCTCGACGACGCTCTGCGCCTTGGTGCTGGCGCTGGACACGATGGCGACCGGGGTCATCGGCGGCTTGCCGGCGGCCACCAGCCGCTCCGCGATCGTTTCCAGGGTGCCGAGCGCCATGTAGAACACCAGCGCGCCGGGCATCCGGGCCAGAACGTTCCAATCCAGGTCGGCCGGCAGCCCGCCGGCCTTGTCGTGGCCGGTGACGAAGGTCGCCGTGGTGCCGAAGCCGCGGTGGGTCACCGGGATGCCGGCGTAAGCCAGCCCGCCGATGCCCGACGTCACGCCGGGCACCACGCGGAAGGGGATTTCGGCCTGGGCCAGCGCCAGGCATTCCTCGCCGCCGCGCCCGAAGACGAAGGGGTCGCCGCCCTTCAGCCGCAGCACCCGCAGGCCGCGCCGCGCCAGCTCGACCAGCCGCGCGTTGATGTCCTCCTGCTTCGGCGAGGCACGGCCGGCGCGCTTGCCCACGTCGATGCGCTCGGCGTCGGGGTTCGCCATGTCCAGGATGCCGTCGCCGACCAGCGCGTCGTGCACGATCACGTCGGCCTCGGCCAGCGCCTTGGCGGCCAGAAGCGTCAACAGCCCCGGATCGCCGGGGCCGGCGCCGGCCAGCCAGACGGTCCCGGCCTCGAAGGCCGGAAGCCGCGACAGGGCGGGAAAAGTCATGGCAGCCACCCCTTGCCGGCGATGAAGTCGCGCGTGGCCCGCAGCACGTCCGGCCCCTTGGCGCCCTCGGCGCGCAGGCGGTCGCGCAGAGCGGCGATCTCCGTCAGCCGTTCCGACCAGGAGGCGGGGAACAGCGCCTCCAGCCGCTCGCGCACCATCTGGGCGAGCGCCGGGCTCTTGCCGCCCGTGGAGACGGTCATCAGCAGGTCGCCGCGGCGTATCACAGACGGCGCGTGGAAATCACACAGCGGAACCACATCCTCCACATTCACAAGGATGCCGCGTTCGCGCGCCTGGACCGCGAGGCCCTCGGCCACCGCGTCGTCCAGTCCCACCACGAACAGCACCTGCACGCCGGCCAGATCGGCGGGCGAGGGCAGGGACCTTACCAGCGCGTCGCCGGCCAAGGCTGTGAAATCCGCATCCGGCTGCGGTGAATAGACCGCCGGGCTTGCCCCGCCGTCCAAAAGCTGGGTCAGCCGGCGTTTCGCCAGCGGACCTTGCCCGGCCAGTGCGATGCGCACGTGCGCAGGATCCAGCGCGATGGGGATCATCGGTGCCTCCCGAAAAACACACTGAGCGGAGCGTGAATAGGCGTCATGGCGGCATTTAAGCGCGAGGCCATGCCCCAATCAACAAATTTCACAAACTCACATAAACCTATAATACAAATAGACAATGTATTTGCATTGCAACGGCGTAAAACCGGTGTTAATGTGCAAATCACAATAAATACTCCACTTAGTGAGTAGGCAATCGGCCATGCTCGATGGAACTGTTGAGGCCAAGGGCTCCGCCCGCGTCGCGGAACTGACCGCGCGCTACGGACGGCTCGACGGGGCGGCGCTGCTCGGCGCGCTCGTGCACGAGCAATTTCCCGGCCGCATCGCTGTGGTTTCCTCCTTCGGAACGGAATCCGCGGTGCTTCTGGCCATGGCGGCCGAGGCCGACCCGTCCTTCCCCGTGTTCTTCATCAACACCGGGAAGCTGTTCGGGGAGACGCTGCGCTACCGCGACACGTTGGTGGCGACGCTCGGCCTCACCGACGTGCGGACCATCGGCCCGACGCCGGAGGATCTGGCGGCCGGCGATCCCGACAGTCTGCTTTTCACCCGATCCCACGACGCCTGTTGCCATCTGCGCAAGACCGTCCCGCTCGACCGCGCGCTGTCCGGGGTCGACGCCTGGGTGACCGGGCGCAAGCGCTTCCAGGCGTCCACCCGCGCGGCCCTGCCGTTGTTCGAGGACGAGGAGGGGACGGGCCGCATCAAGGTCAACCCGCTCGCTTTCTGGGACCGCGAGCGGATCGAGCACGAATTCATCCGGCGCGACCTTCCGCGCCACCCGCTTGAGGCCGACGGATTCCTGTCCATCGGCTGCTTTACCTGCACCGAGCGTGTCGCTCCCGGTGCGGATCCGCGGTCCGGCCGCTGGGCCGGCTCCGCCAAGACCGAATGCGGCATTCACACCTTCTCCAAGACCGGAACCGCACCATGACTGCCGATCTCGACCATCTTGAGAGCCAGAGCATCTACATCCTCCGCGAGGCCTACAACCGCATCGACAAGCTGGCTCTGCTGTGGTCGATCGGCAAGGACAGCAACGCTCTGCTCTGGCTCTGCCGCAAGGCGTTCTTCGGGCGCGTGCCGTTCCCGGTCGTGCAACTGGACACCGGCATGGAACTGCCGGAGGTCTATCAGTTCCGCGACCGCGTCGCGAAGGAATGGGACCTCGACCTCGTCGTCGAGCAGTGCCCGCCGGAAGAGGAGATGGACCAAACCCTGCCGCCGCTGACCCGCGCCGCCGCGCGCAAGACGGAGGGGCTGAAGAACCTGCTGCACAACGGCAAGTACCAGGGCGTCATGGTCGGCATCCGCCGCGACGAGCAGGCGACCCGCGCCAAGGAGCGTGTCTTCTCCCCCCGCTCGCTGGAAGGCGACTGGGATGTGAAGGACCAGCCGGCGGAGTTCTGGGACCATTACAAGACCCGGTTCGAGGAAGGCACCCACGTCCGCATCCACCCGCTGCTGCATTGGACCGAACTGGACATCTGGCGCTATTCCAAGCGCGAGGACATTCCCATCGTACCGCTGTACTTCGCCAAGGACGGCAAGCGCTACCGCTCGCTGGGCGAGAAGAACATCACCTTCCCGGTGGACAGCACCGCCGGCACCATCGACGAGATCATCGCCGAACTGGTCGTGACCAAGATCCCGGAGCGCGCGGGCCGC
>JAEZPL010000038.1 GCA_023413605.1 Pseudomonadota bacterium | reverse complement strand
TACCGGCACACCGGGAGGGTTGGGCGGCCAAGGCCGCGAACAAGGGCGCCGATGGCGTCATCATCGATCTTGAGGATTCGGTGCCCGTCCACCTGAAGGACGAAGGCCGTCAGGTCGCCGCCAAATCGATCGCCGCGCTGAAGGACAGCCATCCCGATCTGGGTGTCTATGTGCGCCTGAACGCTTTCGAAACGGGCCTGACCGGCGACGATTGCGAGGCGGTGGTGATCCACGGGCTCGACGGCGTTCTGCTGCCGAAATCCTTCGGCGCCAACGACATCGTCGGCCTCGACGCGCTGATCACCCATTTCGAACGCAAGAACGGCGTTGCCGCGGGCAAGACCGAGATCATCATTCCGCTGGAAACCGCCCAGGCCTACGCCGACTGCGAGAACATGCTGAAGGCCTCGCCACGGGTGCAGACGTTGTTTGCGGGCACCGCCCGCGATGCCGACGTCTCGCGCTCGATCGGCTTCGAATTCACGCCCGGCGGCGAGGAGACGCTCTACCTTCGGTCCCGTGCGGTGCTGGCCTGCCGGGCGGCGGGGAAGAACCATCCGCTGGTCGGCGTCTGGCAGGATTTGCAGGACCCGGACGGCGCCCGCAACTTCGCTCTGAAGAACCGCCAGCTCGGCTACCGCGGCATGGTGCTGATCCACCCGTCGCACATCGACGTGGCCAACGAGGTCTTCACGCCCTCCGAGCAGGACGTGGTCTTCTACCAGGGCATGATCGACGCCTTCGACGCTGCGGAACGGCAGGGTCTTGCCGCCATCGTCTATGAAGGCATGCACATCGACTACGCGCACATCAAGACCGCCCGGGACGTCGTCGGCCTTTACGAGCTGCTGACGCGCAAGAAAGCCTCCTGATCCCCCTGCGGGGGCAATCGACACATCACCGACGACGTGCGGCGCATTCGGGCCACCCCCGGATGCGGAAGGAATCCCCTTGCCGTCATGCGCGGGATTTTGGGGCCGGGATTTTGGGGCGAGGAAGCGAATGAAGGGCATTTTGGCATTTGGGCGGGAGGAAGGCGCCGTCTGGCATCCCGACGCCGCCACGCAGGCGCGCAGCCGCCTGCGGCGCGCGATGACGGCCTGGGGGCATGACGGCCTTGAGGCCTTTCATCGCGCCACGGTCGAAGACCCTGAATGGTTCTGGGCGGCGGCGGCGAAGGATTTGGGCATCACCTTCACCGTTCCCTGGACGCGGGTGTGCGACGACAGCCGGGGCAAGGCCTTTCCGCGCTGGTTCACGGGGGGCAAACTGAACGCGTCCTGGCACTGCGTGGACCGCCATGCCGCAAACCCCGCCCTGGCCGACAAGCCGGCGCTGATCTTCGAGGGGGATGGTGGGGATAGCCGCAGCCTGACCTATCGCGAACTGCTGGCGCAGGTGATCCGGGTCGCGCGGGGCCTGCGGGATCTGGGCATCGGTCGCGGCGACCGGGTCGGCGTCTTCGCACCGGTCTCGCCCGAGGCGATGGCGACGCTTCTGGCCGTCGCGAGGCTCGGCGCCATCGCCGTTCCCGCCTTCTCTGGTTATGGGCCCGAACCCTTGGCCGCCCGGCTGAACGCCTGCGGGGCGAAGCTTCTGGTCACCGCCGACGCCACGTCCCGGCGCGGCAAGACCGTTCCGATGAAGGACATCGCCGATCAGGCGCTGGACCTGGCGCCGACCGTGGAAAGCCTGGTGGTGATCCGCCATTCCGGCCATCCGGTCACGCTTCGGGAGGGCCGCGACCATGACTGGGGCGTCATCGGCGCGGGCTCGGATGCGCCCGTTCCCGTGGCCGAGATGGAGTCGAACGATCCGCTGCTGATCATCTTCACCTCGGGCACGACGGGCCAGCCCAAGGGCATCGTCCATTCGCATCTGGGCTATCTGCTCAAGCCCGGCATCGACTTCGGCTACGCGTTCGACGTGCAGGACGACGACCGCATCGCCTGGATCGCCGATCTGGGCTGGATGCTGGGGCCGCTGATGCTGTACGGCATCCTCCAGTTCGGCGCGGCCGCCATCTACATGGAAGGGCTGCCGGACTATCCCGAGCAGAACCGCTTCTGGCGGGTGGTCGAGCGCCACCGCGCCACGATCCTGGGCATTGCCCCCACGGCGGCGCGTGGTCTGAAGACCATCACGCCCGCTGAAGGTCCGGCCGAGGATCTGTCCTCGCTGCGCGGCTTCATCTCGACCGGCGAGGCCTGGGATCACCCCACGTGGCACTGGCTGTTCGAGGTGATCGGCAAGACGCGGCTGCCGATCATCAACTACACCGGCGGGACGGAGACGGGCGGCGGCATCCTCTCAAACTACACCATCGCCCCCGTGGCGCCGGGCAGCTTTGCCGGTCCGCTGCCGGGGCAGGACGTCGATGTGCTGGCGTCGGACGGCACCCGCGCCGAGGGCATCGGCGAGCTGAGCGTCCACAACAGCTGGCCGGGCATGACCCACGGCTTTTGGAGCGACGAGGACCGCTATTTCCGAACCTATTGGACGCAGGTGCCCGAAACCTGGGTTCATGGCGACCTGTGTTCGGTCGACGCCAATGGTCATTGGCACATCCACGGCCGTTCGGACGACACGATCAAGGTCTCGGGCCGGCGCATCGGCCCCGCCGAGATCGAAAGCGCGCTGGTTGGCCATCCGCAGGTCGCCGAAGCCGCCGTCATCGGCGTGCCCGACCCCGACCGCGGGCAGAGGATCGTCGCCTTCGTCACGCTGAAGCCCGGCGTTGCCGCTCTCGACGAAAAGGGCGTGGCGCAGGCCGTGGCGCACGCGGTGGGCAAGGCCATGGCCCCCTCGGCGATTTTGGCCGTGAAGCTCCTGCCCAAGACCAAGAACGGCAAGATCATGCGCCGCGCCATTCGCGCCCGCTATCTGGGCGAACCCGCGGGCGACCTCTCGGCGCTCGATGCGCAAACCCCACTCGACCTGATTCCGACTTTGACCCGTATTTAGGGATGGAGACTGCGATGACCGTGACCGACACTTCGGCTTCGACTGGGGCTGCGGATGATAAACAGGAACATTACAACCTGATCCGCCAGTCCGCCCGTGCATTGGCCGACAAGTTCGGCGACTCCTACTGGTCCAACTGCGACAAGAACAAGATCTACCCCTGGGACTTCATCAAGGCCTTTGCCGAGAATGGCTGGCTGGGCTCGATGATCCCGGAGGAATATGGCGGCATGGGCCTTGGCCTGACCGAGGCCGCCATCATGCTGCACGAGGTCGCGGCGTCGGGCGGCGGCGCCAACGCGGCCTCGGCCATCCATTTCTACATCTTCCCGCCGGGTCCGATCATCCGTCACGGCTCGGAAGAGATGAAGCGGACCTTCCTGCCGAAGATCGCCTCCGGCGAGCTTCTGATGTGCTTCGGCGTGACCGAGCCCGACGCCGGCACCGACACGTCGCGCATCAAGACCTTTGCGAAGAAGGTCGGTGACAAGTGGCTGATCAACGGCCGCAAGGTCTGGATCACCAACGCGGGCAACGCGCAGAAGATCCTGGTCCTCGCGCGCACCTCGCCGCGCGACGACAAGAAGCCCTTCGCGGGAATGACCCTGTTCTTCACCGACCTCGACCGGAACAAGGTCGAAGTCACCCCGATCGACAAGATGGCCCGCAACGCCATCGACACCAACGAGCTTTTGATCGAGAACCTGGAGGCCCGCGACGCGGATGTGGTGGGTGAGGTCGGCAAGGGCTTCTACTATCTCCTCGACGGTCTGAACCCCGAGCGTATCGTGGTGGCTTTCGAACAGATCGGTCTGGGCCGCGCCGCGCTGAACCGCGCGGTGAACTACGCCAACGAGCGCATCATCTTCGACCGTCCGATCGGCCAGAACCAGTC
>JAEZPL010000406.1 GCA_023413605.1 Pseudomonadota bacterium | reverse complement strand
AAACGCCGCACCGCCGGCAGCGGCGGGCTTGGCCGGGCCACGGCGACCGCCGGGCGCTGCCTTCGGCTCCGCCTTGGCCCAGCCGGCCTTGGCGTCGCGCGGCTTGGCCGCTTTCGACGCCGTCTTCGGGGCCGTCTTCCCAGGGGCGGACATGTTGGACGCCTTGGCACCGCCGCGGGACGAACCGCCCTTGCCCTTCGGCTCCTCGGCCGGTTCGGCGCCGGTGAAGAAGCGGGAGACCTGCTCCCGCACCACGCGCTTCGGCACCTCCTCGACCGCGCCTTCCTCCAGCTTGCCCAGCTGGAAGGGGCCGTAGGCGACGCGGATCAGCCGGTTCACCTGAAGGCCCAGCGCCTCCATCACCTTGCGGATCTCGCGGTTCTTGCCTTCCTTCAGGCTGACGGTCAGCCAGGCGTTGCGGCCCTGGATGCGGTCCAGCACAGCCTCGATGGGACCGTACTTCACCCCCTCGATGGTCGGTCCCTTCTCCAGCTCGGCCAGACGCACCTCGTCCACCTCGCCGAAAACGCGCACGCGGTAGCGGCGCGTCCAGCCGGTGGCCGGAAGCTCCAGGAAGCGGGCCAGCTCGCCGTCGTTGGTCAGCAGCAGCAGCCCCTCGGTCGTCAGGTCCAGGCGGCCGATGGAGATGACGCGCGGCATGTCCGGCGGCAGCCGTTCGAAGACGGTGGCGCGCCCCTTCTCGTCGCGGGCGGTGGTGACCAGTCCCGACGGCTTGTGATAGCGCCACAGGCGTGCCGGTTCCGGCTCGGGGATGACCTTGCCGTCCACCTGCACGACGTCGCCCGGCCGCACCACGCAGGCGGGGCTGTCCAGCGTCTTGCCGTTGACCGCGACGCGGCCTTCGGTGATCCAGCGCTCGGCGTCGCGGCGCGAGCACAGGCCCGCGCGCGCCAGCCGCTTGGCGATGCGCTCACCGGCGTCGGGCTCGGCGGGCGCTCCGGTATCGTCGTGACCGGGTTGTTCGAAATCGGGGGTGTCCATGGGCACGGACCATAGGGCTTGCACGCCCCGCCCGCAACCCATGGCACAGCGCTTTGTTCCTTTATCCCTCCAGCCGGAAGCCGACCTTCATGACGACCTGGAAATGGGCCACCTTCCCGTCCGCCACATGGCCGCGGATTTCGCCCACCTCGAACCAGTCCACGTTCTTCAGCGTCTTGGACGCGCGCTCGATCCCGTTGCGGATCGCGTCGTCGATGGAGGTTTCCGCGGTGCCGACGATCTCCACCTTCTTGTAGACGTGGTTGTTCATGGTGTGTCCTCCCGGAGTTGAAGCGGGCCGCTGGAGCCAGCGGGATCTCAACAGCGCCGTGGGCCGATCCGCGCCTTGACGAAAACAGGCGCCACCGGGCAGGGTGCCCCGCATGAGCCGCCCCCCCTCCCCCATGGACATCGCCTTCCAGGAGGCCGCCGCCGCCGCCGCCCGCGGCGAGGTGCCGGTCGGCGCCGTGGTGGTGGACCCGGCGACCGGCGCCGTGCTGGGCCGCGCCGGCAACCGGACGGAGGAACTGAACGACCCCACCGCCCACGCCGAGGTGCTGGCGATCCGTCAGGCCTGCGCGTCGGTGGGCGAGCCACGCCTGCCGGGCCTGGACCTCTACGTGACGCTGGAGCCCTGCGCGCTGTGCGCCGCGGCGATCAGCTTCGCCCGGTTGCGCCGCGTCTATTTCGGCGCTTACGACCCCAAGGGCGGCGGCGTCGAGCACGGCCCCCGCTTCTACCACCAGCCCACCTGCCACCACGCCCCGGACGTCTACGGCGGCATCGATGAAACGCGAGCGGGGGAGATACTGCGGGAGTTCTTCAGAGGGCGGAGGTAAATCTCACCCGGCGGATCGCCTCAGGGATGTGCTCCGGGTATGCGCGATCACCGTTCAAAGGGATTGAACGGACTGAAGAATGCCCTCGCGCATGAAGGGCGACAAACCGCCCGCCGTCACCACATCCATCGGGGCGCCGTCAGCGCCCCACAGCCCGCCAGCCGATGTCGCGGCGGCAGAAGCCGTCCGGCCAGTCCAGCGCGTCCACGGCGGTGTAGGCGCGCTTCTGCGCCTCGGCCACGGTCGGCGCCAGCGCCGTCACGCCCAGCACGCGGCCGCCCGTCGACAGCACCCGGCCATCCTCGGCGCGCTTCGTGCCGGCGTGGAAGACGGTCACGCCCTCCACCGCGTTGGCGGCGTCGAAGCCCTTGATCTCCGTGTTCTTGACGTAGTCGCCGGGATAGCCGTTCGCAGCCATGACGACGCACAGCGCCGTCTCGTCGTACCAGCGCAGGTCGATGTTCTTCAGCTGCCCGTCCGCCGCCGCGACCAAAGCGGCCAGCGCGTCGGACTTCAGGCGCATCATCAGCGTCTGGCATTCCGGGTCGCCGAAGCGGACGTTGAATTCCAGCGTCTTCGGCACCGGGTTGCCGGTCGCGTCCTTCACGATCATCAGGCCGGCGAACAGCACGCCCTTGAAGGGGCGGCCCTCGGCGGCCATGCCCTTGACGGTCGGCTCGATGATCTCGCGCATCACGCGGGCCTGGAGGTCCGGCGTCAGGACCGGCGCCGGGGAGTAGGCGCCCATACCGCCGGTGTTCGGGCCGGTGTCGCCGTCGCCCACCGCCTTGTGGTCCTGGGCGGAGGCCAGCGGCAGCGCCGATTCGCCATCGCAGAGGGCGAAGAAGCTGACTTCCTCGCCGTCCAGGAACTCTTCCACCACCACCTCGGCACCGGCGGCGCCGAAGCGGCCTTCGACCAGCGCCTCGTCGATGGCGGCGAAGGCCTCCTCCTCGGTGCGGGCGACGGTCACGCCCTTGCCGGCGGCGAGGCCGTCGGCCTTCACCACGATAGGAGCGCCGTTTTTGCGGACGAAGTCCTTGGCGGCATCCACGTCCTTGAAGCGGCCATAGGCGGCGGTCGGCACGCCGTATTTGGCCAGGATGTCCTTCATGAAGCCCTTGGAGCCTTCCAACTCCGCGGCACCCGCGCTGGGGCCGAAGGCCTTGATTCCCTTGGCGGTCAGCATATCCACGAGGCCGAGCACCAGCGGCCCTTCCGGCCCCACGACGACGAAGTCGATGGCGTTGTCACTGGCAAAGCGCACCAGAGCGTCCACATCCTCGGCACCGATGGCGACGCATTCGGCGACGTCCGCGATGCCGGCGTTGCCGGGCGCGCAGTACAGCTTGTCGCAGAGCGGCGAGTTCTGAATGGCCCAGCACAGCGCATGCTCGCGCCCACCCGACCCGACCACCAGGACTTTCATGGCACCTCGTCCTTCCACGCTTGTTGCCGACACCGCGCCTTGTATCATGG
>JAEZPL010000385.1 GCA_023413605.1 Pseudomonadota bacterium | reverse complement strand
GGCCGGCGCATGAAGGCTTCCATGATCGGCCGGCCGCATCACCCTTTCGCACATGGCTGCGCCATGTGCTGCCGGGTTTGAACCGAAGGCCTTTGATGGAAGCCATCAAAGGCTTTCGGTATGATCGGCTGCCCGCACAGGGCCGGCCACGCAGAAACGGAAACGGCGGCGCATCGGTTGCGCCGCCGTTTCCGTTTCTGTAGGATGGCTTTCATGAGAACAAAAACGGAACACAACAAAGCCTCGGCGGTCGACGCTCCGGCCCCCGAGGCTCCCCCACCGGGCATCCGGATCACCAGCGGCCGGACCAAGGACGAGATCGGGCGCGTTCACCACACCGATGGCGCATGGCACGCCTTCGCAAGGGAGGCGTCCGGACGCTACCGCGCCCTTGGCCCCCATCCGGACTTCGCCTCCGCCTTGTCGGTCATTCCCGACTCAACCATCCCGGCGGAGCGGGAGGCGGAGCGTCCTCAGGCCGCGCGGCCCCGTCGGCGCGCCCCTGCCCCCGAAGCCGTCCAGCCCAAGGTCACGAAGGCGAAGGCCGCCCGGCCTGCACCCGCTCCGTCAAAGGCCGTTCCGCCGAAGGCAATGCCGCTGGCCCCCGCTCAATCCGGCAGGGCAAGGGCGGTGCGTTCCAACGCGGCCTGAGGGACCGTGTCCCCGAATCCCGACAGAATGGCCCGCGCCTGACCCGGCGGCAGGCCGGTCAGGCGGGCGATGTCCCCGGCGTCGAGCTCGCGCTGTTCGGCGGCGTGCCGGATGCGGGTGATGGCATCGCGTTTGCGGCGGTGCTGATCGCGGGAGTCGCTGTGCATGGCATCCTCCTTCGTTGCGGAAAGGGGGAAGGCGGTCCTCAGTGTGCGCGCCCTTCCAGGCGGCGCAGTGCGCGGTCGAGCGTGGTGAGCGGCATCATGAAGACGGTGCCGCCGAGGATGGCCCGGACGTCCTCGATGTCGAGGTCGGTGGCGTCGGCGACGCCGCGTTCGTCCAGCCCGCGGTCCTCGGCAATCAGCGTAATCCATCCCGCCAGCGTTCGGGCCTGCGCCATATGAGCGCGGTCCGTCAGCGCGGAGCATCGGCCGGACACAGGCGTGGCGTTGTCGATCGGGGTCAGCATGGGGCTCCTCCCAAAGAGCGATGTTTGCTTTTTTGGGATAGGATGCCCTGCCCCCACCGCGCGCACAATCACGCCAACGGCCTACTGCCCATCGGTAGAAATGGAAGGGCGACTGGAAATGGGCCGCAGGCGGGAGGGCTGGTCGTGGCCGCGCCGGTCGCCTCAAGCCCCGACCCAGCGCCGGGTCGGCCCGGTGTCCACATGGACGAAATTCTGCTTCGGGTAGCAGCCGGCCCCACCGTCGCCGAAGGACAGTGCGCAACGGTACAGGTCGGCCGTGCGCCGGCCGGGCAGCCGCAGGTCGACCGCTTTTCCCTGAAGGTGCAGGCTGGTCGCCGCCGCCCCCTTCACATGGCGGTTGGTTTCCAGCGAACGGAAGGCCGACAGCACCTCGAACGGCCGGGTGCTGTCCAGCTTCTCCTGCATCTCCCACAGCCGGTGCAGGAGGGCGAGGTCGATGCGCCGGCAGGCGTCGCTGTGATGATCGCGCAGCACCCAGTCGATGCGCGCCAGCGCGTCGGCGACCGGGCGCCCCTCGGCCCAATAGACCCCGTCGAAGCTTTCGCCCGTCTGGCAATTGTAGAGGCGCACCGTCCGTTCGGGTTCCGGCTCCCAGGCGGCGGCTGGCCGGCTGCTGCACACGCCGAGCGCGACGGCGGCCCCCAGGCCAAGAAGTCCCCGGCGCGACAGGCCCGGCCGGATGCCGTCGCAGAGCGGGACGAGGCTGGGGAGAAGGCGGCTGGGCGGGAAGCGATGATCAGAAAAGCGGTCTTCTTCAGGGGGCATGTCCTCACCAGCCTGTAGGGTCAACGATGCCGAAACAGGACAGGTCGCGATTCGTCGGCATCCGACCCCGCGCTCACCCGCATCGAGGCGTCCACCTGTGGCAAATCGGTCATGGGAGATGGACCCGGCCGTTCCGATGGAACGCACAGGAACGGGAGACGGTCGGGCTCTTGCCGCCCCTGTGGCCGCCCCGCCGTTCACGCCCTGTCTGTTTCACGGCATGGAACAATGCTCATGCCCGGTGGGTGGCCTGCCGGACAAGTAGGATACGGTAGTTTACCGCCCTCCCGACCGGGGAGATTGCCGTCGCATTCGCACCAAGCCACTCAACATCCGAGTGCCGCTTTACCCCTTACGATGGATGAAACAGGAGACATAGGAAATATTCGGTAACATAAAGGCAGTGTTGCGGTGGACAAGCCCGGTTCGAGGTGGAAGAATGCCGCCACCTGCATTCAACCCTTTTGGCAGAAAGGTTTCTCGAATCTTACGCTGCCTTCGGGAGACGAAGCAATGAACGGCGAAACGCCGCCCACACATGAACGGGCATTGGATGAAGGCGCCATCAGGGCACAGCTCGACCGCGTCCTGTCCAGCGACCACTTCGACGCTTCGGAGCGCAATCGGCGCTTCCTCCGCTACGTGGTCGAGGAGTGTCTGGCCGGCCGATCGCAACAGATCAAGGCCTATTGCATCGCCGTCAGCGTCTTCAACCGAGAGCCGAGCTTCGACCCGCAATCGGACCCCATCGTGCGGTTGGAAGCCGGGCGGCTGCGCCGCAGCCTGGAACACTATTATCTTACGGCCGGGCGCAACGATCCCATCCGCATCGTCGTGCCAAAGGGCGGCTACGCCCCTCGGTTCGAACCGCTTTGCGCCCCGGATCCGGCACCGCCTGAAGCCGAAGAACCACGCGAGCCCAATCGCCTTGGGAAGCGCCCGATGCTCGCGGCCGGAATCGCCGCCGCTGTGGTCGCGCTGGGTGCCGCCGGGCTGATCTCCGGGCTTGGCTCGCCCCCCGGCAATGGAACGGAGGAATCGCTGGCGCTGGCTCCGCCCGCCGAAGCCAGAGTGGCGGCCAACGGCCCCGCCGTCGGTGCCACGGTCACGCGCCCGCGCGGCGTCGGCATCGTCGTCGCTCCCTTCCGCACCACCGGTGTGCTGCCGGACGCCGCAGCGCTGGCATCGGTGCTGACCGACGAGGTGGTTCGCGGGCTTACCTCGCAGACGGACTTGGCCGTCCGGCTGGAGCTGCCGCGCCTGGATGTTGCGACGACCCAGGATCTGCGCCTCGCCGGCAGCCTCCAGGAACGCGAGGGCATCGTTCGCGTCGTCGTCCACCTGACGGATCTCTCGACCGGCACCGTCCTGTGGTCCGATCAATTCGAACAGCCCGCACCGCAGGGTGGATCGACCCTGCCGCAGGATCTGGCCGCCAGCATCGTTGCCCCGATCACGGATCCGCAGGGTCCTCTGACCCAGACCGTCTCAGCTCGGCTGCGCGCCAAGCCGGTCCGCGATCTGTCGGCCCGCGAATGCGCGTTCCTGGCCACCGACCGGCGCGACCACCCGGCGGAGGAGCGCAGCGCCATGGCCATGTGCCTGGAACGTGGCATCGGCGACAGGACCCTGATGGCCGGGGAAGCGGCACGCCTGTGGGCCGCCCTGTCCCTGCTGTACGCCGACGAGCACCGCGCGGCGTTTGCGGCTTTGCCGGAAGGCAACGCATCGACGGGCCGTCCGAAAGGCGAAGCGCTGGACCGTGCCCTGGCCGCAGCCCTGCATGCAACGGAACTGGCACCGAACGGGCTTCGCCCGCTGACGGCGCTTTACACCGCCTATTGCCTGCGGCGGCAGTACGAGCCCTGCTTCGAGGCTGGTGAAAAGGCCCTGAAGGCGGCGCCCGACGACCCGAAGGTTCTGGGCGACCTCGGCCTCTGGCACGTCGAGGCCGGGGATCCGCAGCGTGGCATGATGCTCATCGAACACGCCATGGAGCGCGATCCGTCCCAATCCGGCCGGCTTCTGCCCGCCTACAGCCTCGCCCGCCAGCGCCAGGGCGATCCGACCGGCAAGCTGCGCGCCGATGTGACCAACGCCGCTCCGGCCCAAGCGGCCCTGGCGGTCGCCTTCGTGCAGTTGGGCCGGATTGACGAGGCACGCCATGCGGCGTCAAAAGCGCTCGCCGCCGATCCGGCCTTCGCCGAGCGGGCCGCCCGCGAGCAACTCAACCACCCCCTGCCGCCGGATCTGGAAGCGACTATCCGCAACAGCTTTGCCATGGTGGGGCTGGGCCGGCAGGGTCCCTGAGGCCGATCGGCGAGACAGATCGGTCTCATACGACGTCGTATGATGACGGCGTCGTATGAGAGGGGGATCGGAGAAAACTGCGGGGAAGAAAACTCTGGGGCTGCCGCGCTCAGCCGGTGCCGGGCTGGACGGAGCCTTCATCGTCCTCCGCCCGCTTGCGCAGTTGGTCCGACGTCATGCCGGCCGGGGTGGCATCCTGAAGAGTACCGTCGCCGGGCGTTTTCGTCTTGTCGTCCAGCGGCGCATCCTGGGTCTTCGGCGTCTCGGGAGTGTCGGCCATATCGAAACCTCGAATAGTGATGTTCGATCAGTACAAACGCTCAGGCCGCCCGTAGGGTCCGCATCACCGTTTCCAGGGCGACGCGCCCGGCTCCCTCCACCGCGTCCGCCGTGGTGCCGTGGAAGCGGGCGAAGGCGTTCGTCATCATGCCCACCGCCGTGCCGGAGCCGCAGCCCATCGCATCCAACGCGTCGCGCGCCCAGGCGTAGTGCCGCGCCTCGTCCTCCGCATGGCGGTTGAGCAGAGCGGCCACCTCGGGGTCGTGCGGCCGGGCGGCGTGGCGTGCGTATTTCTCCTGCGACTGCCATTCGTTCGACACGAAGGCCAGCAGAACCGCCCGATCGCCACCCGGAGCCCCGGCGGCCTGGACCGCCAGCTTGAAGAAACCCGTGGGCAAGTGCGGCAGGCGCAGCGGGATGCCGTTCCGGTTGCGGATCAGTGCCGACAGGTCCTCCACATGCCGCTCGTGATCGGCCCGGTGAGCGCCCAGTTCCTCCCGCAGGCGCGGATCGCGCAGGGAGGCGATGGCGACGGAGTAGGCCGGTAGCGCGTCATGCTCCAGTTGCAGCAGGTCCGTCAGTTCCGCCTGCAGGGAGGCCGCGTCGGGCATCGTCCCTGCGTTCCCCGAAAAGCCCGGCATGAACCGCGCCATCAACGATCGCTCCGCTGCTTGCCGGCCCCGGTGGTCGGGGCAAGGGGGCTGCCGGTCGTCGCGGAATCCACCCCGGGACCGACATCCAGGTCCTCGTTCTCCAGATCCTCGACACCGGCATCGACCGCCCGGCCTTCCGGGCTGCCGTTCGTGCTGGAAATCGCGCGCTCCCCGCGCCGGGCGCCCGGTCCTTCGATGTTCTGGAAGCCTTCCTTCTCCTCGTCGACGGACGGGTTTTCCCGCGTGGTCGGGAAATCGAGCGGTTCGTCGCGTTGGTCGCCATACCGCTTGTCGGCGCTCATGCCGAGCCTCCTGTCTGGGTGTCGGAACGGTGTGTCTCTGTCCATCCCAACAGGGTGCCGCAGGGGCGCGTTCCCCGTTTCAATGCTCCGGGGGTTCTTGCCATCGCTGACCCGGCCCCACACATAGTGCCGTTCACAGGCGCCCCTGTCCGACACCGCAGGCGGAAAGTTGACCCCGCCGGTCAGGCAATCCTTGACCGCGCCCCGGCGGTTCCGTAGGGACTCGCGCGATAGGAAATCTCGGGCAGACCCGGTATGACTCACGCCCATTCACACAGCAGCCCCGCTTCGGCGGCCCGAACGGAGAGCGTCATGCTCAACGCCCCCACCCTGCCCAACGCGGCCCCTTCCGATGTCGCGCTGACCGCGATGGACATCTTCTCCGTCCCGAAGTTCCGCAAGGGCAACGCCAAGCCGGCGCCGTTCCTGCCGATGTCGCGGGCGGAGATGGACCGGCTGGGCTGGGACAGCTGCGACATCATCGTCGTGACGGGCGACGCCTACATCGACCATCCCAGCTTCGGCATGGCCATCATCGGCCGCCTTCTGGAGGCCCAAGGCTTCCGCGTCGGCATCATCGCGCAGCCGGATTGGAGCAGCGCGGAGCCCTTCAAGGTGCTGGGCAAGCCCAACCTGTTCTTCGGCGTGACCGGCGGCAACATGGATTCCATGGTGAACCGCTACACCTCGGACCGCCGCCTGCGCCACAACGACAGCTACACCCCGAACGACGAGGGCGGAAAGCGCCCCGACCGCGCCGTCATCGTCTACAGCCAACGCTGCCGCGAGGCCTACAAGGACGTGCCCATCGTGCTGGGCGGCATCGAGGCCAGCCTCCGCCGCATCGCCCAGTACGACCATTGGAGCGAGAAGGTCCGCCGCTCCGTCCTGGTGGACGCCAAGGCCGACATCCTCTGCTACGGAAACGCGGAGCGCGCCATCGTGGACGTCGCCCACCGCATCGCCGCGGGGGAAAAGGCGCGCGAGATCGACGACATCCGCGGCACCGCCATCATCCGCAACGCGGTGCCGGAGGGCTGGACCGTCCTCGATTCAAGCAGCATCGATGAGCTGACCCCGGCCGCCCCGCGCGCCGCGGGCGCCGACCGCACCGTGGTCCGCCTGCCCGCCTTCGAGCAGGTCAGCGCCGACAAGGCGCTCTACGCCCACGCATCGCGCGTGCTGCACCAGGAGAGCAACCCCGGCAACGCCCGCGCGCTGGTCCAGCGCCACGGCGACCGGGAGCTGTGGCTGACCCCGCCGCCGATCCCGCTGACCACGGCGGAGATGGATGGCGTCTATGGCCTGCCCTACGCCCGCGCCCCGCACCCGTCCTACGGCGACGCGCGCATTCCGGCGTGGGAGATGATCCGCTTCTCGGTCAACATCATGCGCGGCTGCTTCGGCGGCTGTTCCTTCTGCTCGATCACCGAGCATGAGGGGCGCATCATCCAGAGCCGCTCCGAAGGCTCCATCCTCAAGGAGATCGAGGAGATCCGCGACAAGGTGAAGGGCTTCACCGGCGTCATCTCCGACATGGGCGGACCGACGGCGAACATGTATCGCATGGCCTGCAAGGACAAGGAGATCGAAAAGGTCTGCCGCCGCCCGTCCTGCGTCTATCCGGATATCTGCAAGAACCTGAACACCGACCACAGCTCGCTGATCCAGCTGTACCGCAAGGCACGCGCCATCCCCGGCGTGAAGAAGATCAACATCGCCTCGGGCCTGCGCTACGACCTCGCCGTCCGCAGCCCGGACTATGTGAAGGAGCTGGTGACCCACCATGTCGGCGGCTACCTGAAGATCGCGCCGGAACACACGGAGCCCGGCCCGCTGTCCAAGATGATGAAGCCGGGCATCGGAACCTACGACCGCTTCAAGGAGATGTTCGAGAAGGCGGCGAAGGCGGCCGGCAAGAAGCTGTACCTGATCCCCTACTTCATCGCCGCCCACCCCGGCACCACGGACGAGGACATGATGAACCTCGCATTGTGGCTGAAGCGGAACGGCTTCAAGGCCGATCAGGTGCAGACCTTCCTGCCCTCCCCCATGGCGCTCGCCACGGCCATGTACCACAGCGACCGGAACCCGTTGCGCCCCATCCGCCGCGAGGGCTCGGAAGAGGTCTTCTCGGCCAAGGGCCTGAAGCAGCGCCGCCTGCACAAGGCCTTCCTGCGTTACCACGACCCGGAAAACTGGCCGGTTCTGCGCGACGCCCTGAAGCGCATGGGCCGCACCGACCTGATCGGCCCCGGCGAACACCAGCTTGTCCCCGCGTGGCAGCCGGTGGGCACGGCGGCCAAGGCGGAATCGCCGAAACCGGGCAAGACCTTCTACACGCAGCAGGCCGGCAAAGGCCGACGCACGGCGAAGGAGGGCAGCGCGAAGCCGGGACCAGGGAAGCCAGGACCGGGGAAGCCGGGATCGCGGCGGGGGTGATTGCCTGAGGGCGAAGTTCTGCTACGCTTGCCCCCACCCCGACCCTCCCCCGCTGGGCGGGGGAGGGAGATTGGGATTGGCGCGCAGCGACGATAGTTCCCTCCCCACCCAGTGGGGGAGGGTTAGTGTGGGGGCACAGTGTCCAAAACGGAAACTTCGCAACAGGCCGGCGCGCTCATGCGCGCCGAGGCACTCTCCGCGCCCGACCGGATCGCGGCGCAAATCGCCGCCAACGCACCCGCCCTCGCCCGGCTTGCGGACCTTCTGCGCACCCGCCCGCCCGCCTTCGCGGTGACGGTGGCGCGGGGCAGTTCCAGCCATGCCGCGGGCTATGCCCGTGCCCTGATCGAAACGGCGCTGGGCCTCGTCACCGCCCCGGCAGCGCCGTCAGCGGTCACGCTCTACGACGCGCGGCTGAACCTGAAGAACGCGCTGGTCCTGACCATCTCCCAATCCGGCCAAAGCCCGGACCTCGTCACCGTGGTCGAGCAGGCGCGCAACGGAGGCGCCGCCACCCTGGCGCTTGTGAACGAGGTGGACTCCCCCCTCGCCCACGCCGCCGAACATTCTCTGCCGCTGCACGCCGGGCCGGAGCGCTCGGTCGCCGCGACCAAGAGCTTTCTGTGCAGCCTGTCCGCGGCGGCCTCGCTGGTGTCCGCCTGGAGTCCCGACCCGGCGCTGGGTGCCGCGCTTGCCGCCCTGCCCGACCGTCTGCGCGAGGCCGCCGCCCGCGACTGGTCGGCGGCGTTACCAATTCTGCGTGATGCGCGGTCGCTGCTGGTGGTCGGGCGCGGCTACGGCTTTCCCGTGGCGCAGGAGATGGCGACCAAGCTGAAGGAAACCTGCACGCTCCACGCCGAGGCGCTGAGCGCGGCGGAACTGCTGCACGGCCCCGTGGCGCTAGTGCACGACGGCTTCCCGGTGCTGCTGCTGGCTTTGCCGGACGCGACCCTGCCCGGCGTGCTGGAGGTCGCGCGCCGCCTGCGCGACCAAGGCGCGCGGCTGATGATCGCCTCACCGGTGCCGGAAGCTCTGGCCCTGGCCCACACGCCCCTGCCCTTGCCGGCGCCGCTGCACCCGATGCTCGACCCGCTGATGGCGGCCCAGGCCTTCTACCCGCTGGCCGCCGACGCCGCCATCGCCCGCGGCCTGGACCCCGACCACCCGCCGACCCTCAGCAAGGTCACGCGGACGGTGTAGGGGCGACGGTCGTCCTTCAGCAGCCGTTCAGCGCGCGGATGCGCTCGATCAGCGTGCGGCCGTCGCGGCGGGAAAGGAACACCTCGGCGGCGCCGTCGCAAACGCGGCCGTTGGCGTAGACATAATGGTAGCGGACGCGCGCGACGTCATTGCCCATCGGCTCGGCGGCGATCAGGCGGACGGGCTCGCGCATGTTGCCGTAATAACGGCTCATGGACGCGATCTCGTAGGCGCCGCTGTTGCGCTTTTCCGGCACCAGGAACTCGTTGGCCTGCACGCCATCGGCCTGGGCCAGCGCCTGATAGAAACCGCGCACGGCGTCCAGTCCGTCGCCCGGCGTCGGGCGGGGCGGCGGGATGATCGCGGCAGGAGGCGCGGCAGGAACGGCGGGCGACGGGGCAGGGCGCACGATCGTGGGCAACGGCGGGGAAACCTGGGCCGGGTCAACCTTCGGGGCCGGCTGCGGGATGGGCGCAGGGGTGGCCATGGCCGGCGGCTGACCCGGCCTTACCACCACCGCCGTAGACGCGGGCGGCGGGGGAGCGGGTGGCGGAGGAGTCTGCCCCGGGGAAACCGGCACCGGGGAAACCGGCACCGGGGAAACCGGCGCAGCGGATGGGGCGGGGGAGGCGGCCTTCGGCGTCAGCTTGATCGGGCCGGACGCGGCACCATCCGCCGATTTCGGCGCGCGCCCGCGGTAGCACTCGGCACGCTCGGTGGCGGACTTCAGCGGTTCGCACCGCTCCACGCGATCGATGCAGGCCTGGCGCAGGTCATCGACGGTGATGTTTTCGCAGCGGGGCGGTGCGGCCTGCGCGGCACCAGCCCCAACAAGCATGCACACGCCCGTCAACCCCGCGAGCACCAAGGGCACCGACCGGTTCGCCATGACCTTCCCCTAACCGGGGCCTCCTTTTGTCGGACAGGGGCAAGTCCATAGCAAAGCTATGGCCTCGTGAGGAATGCCGTGATCGGTTCCCAGACTTGCGTTTGCGGGCATTTTAGAAATCCGCGTGCCTTGCTTTCCGGCTGGGCGGCCACTAGCGTACCGGGCATGACCGACACGAACGTCCGCATGATCCGCCAACTGACCTCCCCCCACGCCGTCCTGCTGGAGGAGCCGCGCCAGGGCGTCCCGCAGACGAGCGAGATCCTGTTCGGCGAAACCTTCGCCATCCTCGACCGCGACGGCGACTGGCTGAAGGTTGAGAACCAGACCGACGGTCATGTCGGCTGGCTGACGCCGGGCATCGAGGCGGCCGGCCCGAACGCCCCGACCCACCGCGTCGGGAATATGAAAGCGAACCTGCACCCGGCCCCCACCCACAAGGCGGTGCCGGTCGCCACGCTCAGCTTCGGCAGCCTCGTGACGGTGGCGGAGACAGCCGAGAACGGCTGGGTCCGCCTGAACAACGGCCTGTGGACCTTCGGCAAGCTGCTGGAGCCGATCGCCGCGCCGCTGGACCGCGAGCCGGTGCAGACCGCCGCGCGCTTTCTGGAAACGCCCTATGTCTGGGGCGGGCGGAGCTGCTTCGGCATCGACTGCTCCGGCCTCGTCCAGGTGGCGCTGCGCACCGCCGGCATCACCACGCACCACAGCAGCCGCATGCAGCGTGAGGACGACCGGCTCGGCCCGATGATCTCCGCGGACGGGCAGGGGGTGTCCTACCGGCGCGGCGACATCGTCTTCTTCCCCGGCCATGTCGGGATCATGCTGGACGACGCCACGCTGTTGCACGCCACCGTTTTCACCATGTCGGTGGTGACCGAACCGCTGGCCGATGTCGCGGCCCGCGCCGAGGGAATCACCGGCGTGCGGCGGCCGGCGCTGTAAAGGCAGCCACCGCTTCCGGCACCGCCTCCTGCGGGGCACGCGCCGCCAGCGCGCGGCCGACCATCAGCAGGGCGGGGCCGTCGCCGGCCGGAACGCCGTGCTCCGCCATGGTACCCAGCGTGGTCCAGTGGTGGTGCTCGTCGGGGCGGCAGCCGTTCTCCACCGCCAGGACGGGCGTGTCGGCGGCGAGACCGCCGGCCATCAGGCCCCGCCCGACCCGGTGGGCCTGATCGCGGCCCATGTAGATCGCCAGCGTCCCCTTCGGATCGGCCAGCCGCGCCCAATCGGGCTCGGTCGCGTCGCCTTCGCGGCTGTGGGCGGTGACGAAGGTCACGGCGCGGGAGACGCCGCGTTTGGTCAGGGAAATGCCGGCGCTGGCAGCGCAGCCCAGCGCGGCGGTCACGCCCGGGATCACGGAGACGGAGACGCCCGCAGCCTCCAGATGCTCGATCTCCTCGCCGGCCCGGCCGAAGATCATCGGATCGCCGCCCTTCAGCCGTACGACGCGCCGCCCGGTGCGGGCCTGCGTCTCGATCAGGGCGTTGATCTCCCCCTGCGCGTGGGAGTGCCGGCCCGACCGCTTGCCGACGCAGATCAGCTCCGCCCCCGGCCGCGCCAGATCGAGGATGCCGGCCCCGACGAGATGGTCATAGAGGATCACGTCGGCCTGCGCGATGGCCCGCGCCGCCGCGACGGTCAGCAGGTCCGGATCGCCCGGCCCGGCACCGACCAGCGTCACGTGCGGCGCGCGTCCGGACACCGCCGGGATGCCGCGGGCGACCCGCCGGGCCGCATTCGGCCGGAAGGCGGCCTCCAGCTTTTTGCGCAGCAGCACGATGAAATTGAAACGCTTCCGCTCCGGGGAGCGGGCACCGGCATCAAGCCACGTCGCAACGCTGGGCATCGGCGATGATCTCCTTGATCTCGGGAATGCAGGAGCCGCAGTTCGTCCCTGCCCTCAGGGCTTGGCCGACCTCCTGGACCGTGGTCAGGTGCTGGCTTTGGATGGCGGCGACGAGGCGGTTGATGCCCACGCCGAAGCAGGAACAGACCGTCCGCCCCTCGTCCACCGCCGGCACTGGGGACCGGCCGGAGAGCAGCGCCCGGCGGGCCGACGCGTCCAGCGCCTCCGCCGACAGCAGGTCCACCAGCCAGCTTCTGCTCGGCAGCCCGCCTGACGCGGAGAGGAACAGGCAGGCTTCCAGCCGGTCGTGGGTCAGCCAGGCGCGGCGCAGGATGCCACGCGCCTCGTCGCTGTAATCGACCGTCGCGCCGACGAAGCCGACATCCAATGCCTCGGGGGCGGGCAGGGCGCCGTCGCCGGCCAGTTCGATCAGGTGCCCGCCGGGCACGGCGCGGCGGGACCAGTAGCCGCCGTGCCCCGGCTCCACCGACGTCCGCGCGATCAGGAAGCCGGTCCAGGCGGCGGCGTAGGGCTCCACCGTCACCGGCATGCGCTTCAGGTCCGGCTGGCCGGACAGCGGGTCCACGGCGGTGTCGTCGATCAGCCGGCCGACGACGCAGGAGCCGGTGAAGCGGTCGGTCCAGTGCATGGGCAGGAAAACCTCCCCCGGACGCTGCGCCTCCGTCACACGCACGCGGGCCAGCGCCGTGCCGACCGGGGAGGCGAGGCGGGCAAGCCCGCCGTCCGTCAGCCTGCGCGCCTCCGCATCCCGCGGATGCACGTCGAGGCAGGGTTCCGGCGCGTGGGAGGACAGGCGCGGCGACAGGCCGGTGCGCGTCATGGTGTGCCACTGGTCGCGCAGGCGACCGGTGTTCAGGATCAGCGAACCGGCCGTCAATGAGCGGGGCAGGGGGCGCGAGGTCACCGGCACGAAACGCGCCCGCCCATCCTCGGTGAAGAAGCACCCATCGGTGTAGAGCCGCCGCGTCGGCTCCTCGCCCACCCGCCGTGGCCAGGGTGCGGGAGTGAGCGTTTCAAATTCAGCGTCGGAAATCCCGGCCAGCGCACCGATGTCGAAGGCGCGCGTGCCGTTGTTCTCGAAAGCGGACAGGGCGGCGTGCTCGCGGAAGACGTCGGCGGGGGACTCAAAGGGGAAGGCCTCCGCGAAGCCCATGGAGCGGGCAACCTGGGTCAGGATCCACCAGTCGGGCCGCGCCTCCCCGCCGAGCGGCCGGAAGGCCCGCTGGCGGGAGATGGTGCGGTCGGAGTTGGTGACGGTCCCGTCCTTCTCGCTCCACCCTGCCGCCGGCAGGCGGATGTGGGCGAAACGCCCGGTGTCGGTGTCGGCGATGCAGTCTGAGACGATGACCGTCTCGCATGTAGCCAGCGCGCGGCGCACCCGGGCGGCGTCCGGCATGCTGACCGCCGGGTTGGTCGCCATCACCCACACGGCGCGAACCTTGCCCTCCTCCACCGCGCGGAACAGGTCCACGGCCTTCAGCCCCGGCCCGGACACCATGTTCGGCGCGTTCCAGAAGCGGCGCACGCGGTCCACGGACTCCGGTTCGAAGCCCATGTGGGCTGCCAGTTGGTTGGCAAGCCCGCCGACCTCGCGCCCTCCCATGGCGTTGGGCTGGCCGGTGACGGAGAAGGGCCCCATGCCCGGTTCGCCGATGCGGCCGGTCAGGAAATGAACGTTCAGAATGGCGTTGACCGTGTCCGTCCCCTGGGACGACTGGTTCACGCCCTGGGAATAGACGGTGACGACGCGACGGGTTGTTGCGAATTCAGCGTAGAAAGCCGCGACCTCCTCGGCGGGCAAGCCGCAGAAGGCCGCGACATGCTCCAGCGACGGGGCGTCGATCCGTGCAGCTTCCAGTGCCTTTCCGAGGCCGGACGTGTGCTCCGCGACGAAACGGGCGTCCAGCGTGCCGCCATTGGCCAGATGGACCAGCAGCCCGTTGAACAGAGCGGCATCGGTTCCCGGCCGGATGGGCAGGTGCCGATCGGCCCCGTCCGCCACGGCGGCGCGACGCGGATCCACGACGATGATGCGCGTGCCGCGCGCCTGCCTTGCCGCCAGGACGCGTTGGTGAAGAATCGGGTGACACCAGACAAGGTTGGACCCGACCAGCACGATCAGGTCGGCAAGCTCCAGATCCTCATAGGTCACCGGCACGGCGTCGGCCCCGAAACCGCGCTTGTGCCCCGCCACGCTCGACGCCATGCACAGGCGTGAATTCGTGTCGATGTTGGCGGTTCCCAGGAACCCCTTCACCAGCTTGTTGGCGACATAATAGTCCTCCGTCAAAAGCTGGCCGGAGACGTAGAGGGCGACGGAGTCCGGCCCGTGCCGCGCGATGGTGTCGGACAGGCGCGCGGCGACGGCGCCGATGGCCTCCTCCCACCCCACACGCCGGCCGTCCACCTCCGGATGGAGCAGCCGTCCGTCCTCCACCAGCGTGTCCGCGAGGTTGGAGCCCTTGGAGCAGAGCCGCCCCCGGTTCGCCGGATGGTCCGGATCGCCGCGCACGGCGACGGAGCCGTCGTCCGCCACCGTCGCCAGCACGCCGCACCCGACGCCGCAATAGGGGCACGAGGTGCGGACGGCCTGTCCCCTCTCCCCCCCGGGGAGAGGGTTAGGGTGAGGGGGGTGCGCATTTGCCGAACGCCCCAGCAACGCCGACGCCCCCTCACCCCGCCCCTCTCCCGCTCTCGGCGGCCAAGGGCCGCCTGTCGCCGAAATAAGTGGTGCGTCACCCATGGCAGCCACCCCCGCGACCACTCCGGAAGGCGGCCAGCCCCAGATGCACCACGCCGTCCACGACGCGGACGGGGCAGTGGCCGGTGCAGCCCTCGTCCGGGCCGACGGCTTCGCCGCTGGCAAGCTCGATCACCCAGTTGTGCAGCGGGCAGGTGACGCGGGCGCCGTGCACGATGCCCTGCGACAGGGGACCGCCGCCGTGCGGGCAGCGGTCCTCCAGCGCGAAGATCTCGTCCTTGACGGTGCGGAACAGGGCGATGCTGCCGCCGTCCGTCTTTACCACGCGCGAACCCTGGCGCGGAATGTCCTCGACGGTCCCGACGGCGGTCCATTTGATCGGCTGGTCCATAGCTGTCATCCCACCTGAGCGAGTGGCGCGAATTCGTGACGGTCGACGGAGCCGTTGGCCCGCTCGGCCCACGGGTCGTCCTGCGAAAAGGTCTGCGAGAAGAGGAAGCGGGCGTTCAGAGCCTTGCGGCCCTCCGGGTCATCGACCAGCCGCGCCTTGATGTGGTCGAGGCCGACACGCTCCACCCAGGGCGCGGTGCGCTCCAGGTAGCGGGCCTCCTCGCGGTAGAGCTGCATGTAGGCGCCGGTGTATTCCAGCACTTCCGCCTCCGTCGCCACCTTGACCAGCAGGTCGCAGCCGCGCAGGTGCATGCCGCCGTTGCCGCCGACATGCAGCTCATAGCCGCTGTCCACACAGATCACGCCCAGGTCCTTGATCGTCGCCTCGGCGCAGTTGCGCGGGCAGCCGGACACGGCCAGCTTCACCTTGTGCGGCGTCCAGGTGCCCCAGGTCAGCCGCTCCAGCGTCACGCCCAGCCCGGTGCTGTCCTGCGTGCCGAAGCGGCACCATTCGGAACCCACGCAGGTCTTCACCGTGCGCAGGCCCTTGGCGTAGGCGTGCCCCGACACCATGCCCGCCGCGTTCAGGTCGGCCCACACCGCCGGCAGGTCTTCCTTCTTCACGCCGAACAGGTCGATGCGCTGGCCGCCAGTCACCTTCACCGTGGGGATGGCGAACTTCTCCACCACATCGGCGATGGCGCGCAACTCCTTCGCGTTGGTCAGCCCGCCCCACATGCGCGGCACGACCGAGTAGGTGCCGTCCTTCTGGATGTTGGCGTGCACCCGTTCGTTGATGTAGCGGGACCGGCTGTCGTCCTTGTACTCGCCCGGCCATTGGCACAGCAGGTAGTAGTTCAGGGCGGGGCGGCAGTGGTGGCAGCCGTCCGGTGTCGTCCATTCCAGCCGCTGCATCACGTCGGGGATCGACTTCAGCTCCAGCGCCGCGATGGCCCGGCGCACCTCGTCGTGGGTGCGGTCGGTGCATTTGCATATCGGCTTGGCCTTGGCCTCGCCCGCGTAGCCGTCGCCCAGTGTCAGGGCCAACAGCTGCTCCACCTGCCCGGTGCAGCTGCCGCAGGAGGCCGAGGCCTTGGTGTGGGCGCGCACCTCGTCCAGGCTGGTCAGGCCCTTGCTCGCGATCGCCTGGACGATGGTCCCCTTGCACACGCCGTTGCAGCCGCAGATCTCCGCCGTGTCGGGGAGCGCCGCAACGGCGGCCTTAGGGTTTGCCGTGCCCTCCGCACCGAAGCCGCCACCAAAACTTGGGCCGAAGATCAGCGTGTCGCGGACGGGGGAAACATCCTCGCCATCCTTCAGCATCTGGAAGTACCAGGCGCCGTCCTTGGTGTCGCCATAGAGCACCGCGCCTAGGATACGGCTGTCCTTGACCACGATGCGCTTGTAGACGCCGCGCGCGGCGTCGCGGAACACGATGTCCTCGCAGCCCGGACCGCCGCTGAAATCGCCGGCCGAAAACACGTCCACCCCGGTGACCTTCAGCTTGGTCGACGTGACCGAGCCGGTGTAGGCACTGCTCTGCCCGCCGGCCAGCCGGTCGGCGGCAACCCTGGCCATCTCGAACAGCGGGGCGACGAGGCCGTAGGTCTGGCCGCGGTGCTCCACGCACTCGCCGACCGCCAGGACGGCGGGGTCCGAGGTGGTCATGGCGTCGTCGACCTGGATGCCGCGCCCGCAGACCAGTCCGGCAGCCTTGCCCAGTTCGGTGTTGGGGCGGATGCCCACAGCCATGACGACGAGATCGGCAGGCAGCACCTGCCCATTTTTCAGGCGCACGCCGGAAACGCGCTGATTGCCCAAATTTTCATCGCCCAGAATCTCGGCAGTGTCGGCGCCGGTCAGCACGGTGATGCCGCGGCGTTCCAGCTCGCGTTGCAGCAGCGTGCCGGCGGAGCGGTCGAGCTGGCGCTCCATCAGGCTGTCCATCAGATGCAGGACGGTGACATCCATGCCCTTGCTTTTCAGGCCGTTGGCGGCCTCCAGCCCGAGCAGGCCGCCGCCGATGACCACGGTGCGACCGCCCTTTGCGGCAGCCTCCAGCTTCGTTTCGACGTCGGCGAGGTCGCGGAAGCCGACGACGCCGGGCAGGGTCGCGCCGGGCACCGGGATGATGAAGGGCGTGGAGCCGGTGGCGATCAGCAGCTTGTCGTAGGCGACGGTGCGCCCGGACATGGCCGTGACGGTGCGGTTGGCGCGGTCGATGACCTCCACCTTGTCGCCGGTCAGCAGGGTGATGCCGTTGGCCGCGTACCAATCGCGGTCGTTCAACACGATCTGCGCAAAGGTCTTCTCCCCGGCGAGCACGGGGGAGAGCATGATGCGGTTGTAGTTGGGGTGCGGCTCGGCGCCGAAAACGGTGATGTCGTAACGGCCGGGTGCCTTGGCCAGCAGGTCTTCCAGCGTGCGGATGCCGGCCATGCCGTTGCCGACGACGACCAGCTTTTCGCGCGGTCCCTGTGATGCGTGGTTTTGGTGCGTGCTCATGCCCTGTGCCCTCAGTCTGAAGGGATGGCCGAAGAAGAAAAGGCGCCCGAGCCCGCCGGAATCCGCCAGGGATCCCAAGGGGTTCGGACGCCTTTGTCCGGGGTGGTTCGCCGTCGAACCGGCCGCGGCGTCGTTGCCGCGGCCCTGATCTCCCCCACCGTCTGGCAAGAGGCGTGCCAGATACGGCACCAAGGTATGGGTTTTGGGCAAAATGGCGGAACTCCACCCTTTCCGCAGCAGCGCCCAAGGCTGACACAGGGTGGATTGTCTGGTTCCGAACACACGCTTTTGTCCTGGATCGAACAAAAAGAAGTCCAAAAGCCGACAATTTGTGCAGCGCATCACGACCATGGTCTTGGGCTTGGCCGTACGGCGCAACGCCGTCCGGCGGCGGAGAACAAGCCTTTGGGACCTGTTTTTACCCCGCCTATAGCCTTTGGCATGGTCCTTGCGAGACGAACGGCGGGACGCGCCAACGGCGGTGCGTTCCTCCCATACGCCCAAGGTTGGGCCCCACGGCAACGTCGCTGACCCGGTTCCGACAGCCCCTTGATGGCTGGAGGCCCTTCACGGCGCATCGCCCATGGGGTTGGAACCGCGGTCGGCATAGTCCCTGGGGTCCGGAAGAATGATGGAGCGACCGACGTGATCCGACTTCCCGCCTCCCCCCGCACCGCCCTGCTCGCCGCCGCCGCCGCCATCGCCTTGGCGTTGGGAGCCTCCCAAGGTTCCGCACTGGCCGCTCCGCTCAACGTGGAGAAGGACCAGCTGAAGCTGGGCTTCATCAAGCTGACCGACATGGCCCCGCTCGCCATCGCCGCGGAAAAGGGCTTCTTCGAGGACGAAGGCCTGTCCGTGACGCTGGAGCCGCAGGCGAACTGGAAGGTCCTGCTCGACCGCGTCATCTCCGGCGAACTGGACGGCGCGCACATGCTGGCCGGCCAGCCGCTGGGCGCCACCATCGGCTTCGGCACCCAGGCCAACGTGGTGACCGCCTTCTCCATGGACCTGAACGGCAACGGCATCACCGTGTCGAACGAGGTGTGGGAGCATATGAAGGCCAACGTCCCGAAGGGGGCGGACGGCAAGCCCGTGCACCCGATCAAGGCCGACGCTCTGAAGCCCGTAATCGCCAAGTACAAGGCGGAAGGCAAGCCCTTCACCATGGGCATGGTCTTCCCGGTCTCCACCCACAATTACGAACTGCGCTACTGGCTGGCGGCCGGCGGCATCAACCCCGGCTATTACGCGCCGAACGACGTGTCCGGCCAGATCCAGGCCGACGCGCTGCTGTCCGTGACCCCGCCGCCGCAGATGCCGGCGACGCTGGAGGCCGGGACCATCTTCGGCTACGCGGTGGGCGAGCCGTGGAACCAGCAGGCGGTGATGAAGGGCATCGGCGTGCCGGTGATCACCGACACCGAGATCTGGAAGAACAACCCCGAAAAGGTCTTCGGCGTGACCGAGGGCTGGGCGGCGAAGAATCCGAACACGCATCTGGCGCTGGTCAAGGCGCTGATCCGCGCCGCCATGTGGCTGGACGAGAACAACAACGCCAACCGCGCCGAGGCGGTGAAGATCCTGGCCAAGTCCGAATATGTCGGCGCCGACGCCAAGGTGATTGCCAACTCCATGACCGGCACCTTCGAGTATGAGAAGGGCGACAAGCGGGACGTGCCGGACTTCAACGTCTTCTTCCGCTACAACGCCACCTACCCCTTCTACTCCGACGCCGTCTGGTACCTGACGCAGATGCGCCGCTGGGGCCAGATCGCCGAGGCCAAGCCCGACGGCTGGTACGCCGAGACCGCCCGCAAGGTCTACAAGCCGGACATCTACCTGAAGGCCGCCAAGCTGCTGGTGGAGGAAGGCAAGGCCAAGGAAGCCGACTTCCCCTGGACCAGCGACGGCTACAAGCCGGCCGACACCGGTTTCATCGACGGCATCCCCTACGACGGCCGCAAGCCCAACGAGTACCTGTCGAAGCTGCCCATCGGCCTGAAGGGCAACCAGACGGTCCAGGGCGGCCAGCTGGTCGGCGCCGCCTCGGTCGGTGGTTGAGGCGAACCCTACGGATGACTTGCGACGTGGCAGCAGCGGCCCCCCACCCTAACCCTCCCCCGCTGGGCGGGGGAGGGGACAAAGCTCCTTCCCCCGCCCAGCGGGGGAAGGTTGGGATGGGGGCAGCAGCGCCCGCGCCGAACGGAAAGACGATCCCATGACCAGCGTATCCGAAGCCGCCGCCCTTTCCTCCGCCGAGGCGCTCCGCGCCCGGCGCAAAGCCCGCCTCGCCCACGCCCTGAACCGCACCGCCGCCGCCCTGCAGATCGTGGGGCTCGGCTGGCTCAGCCCGCTGCTGCGCATCGCGGCGGGCGATAGCCCGCGCCAGCAGGGCAGAGAGCTGTGGCAGCAGATGGGCGTGCCGCTGACCGCCCTGATGCTGTTCGTCTCCGCCTGGGCGTGGCTGGCGCCGCAGGTGAACACCAGCCTGGGCGCCGTCCCCGGCCCCGCGCAGGTGTGGGAGCAGGTGGGCAACCTCGCCGCCGACCATAAGGCCGAACGCGCGAAGGAGGCCGCCTTCTACGAGCGGCAGGCCAAGCGCAACGCGGAGATCCTCGCCAAGGATCCGGCGGCGGAGGTGAAGACCCGGCCCTACGCCGGCAAGCCCACCTACCTGGACCAGATCCTGACCAGCCTGAAGACGGTCTTCACCGGCTTCCTGCTGGGCGCCCTGGTGGCGGTGCCGCTGGGGGTCGCCTGCGGCCTGTCGCGCACCGTCAACGCGGCGATGAACCCGCTGATCCAGCTCTTCAAGCCGGTCTCGCCGCTCGCCTGGCTGCCGCTGGTGACCATGGTGGTCAGCGCCACCATCTCCAGCGAGAACCCGACTTTTGAGAAGTCCTTCCTGACCTCGGCCATCACGGTAACGCTCTGCTCGCTGTGGCCGACGCTGATCAACACGGCGGTCGGCGTGTCCTCCATCGAAAAGGACCTGATGAACGTCGGCAAGGTGCTGCAGCTGTCCGGCCCGACGATGGTGCGCCGGCTCGTCCTGCCCTCGGCGCTGCCTTACATCTTCACCGGCCTGCGGCTGTCGCTGGGCGTGGGCTGGATGGTGCTGATCGCGGCGGAGATGCTGGCCCAGAACCCCGGCCTCGGCAAGTTCGTGTGGGACGAGTTCCAGAACGGCTCCTCCTCCTCGCTCGCCAGGATCATGGTCGCGGTCTTCACGATCGGCCTGATCGGCTTCCTGCTGGACCGCGTCATGCTGGCCTTCCAGGCCGCCGTTTCCCACACCGGCACCCGCTGAGGAGACCCCAGAGATGGCGATACTCGAACTGAAGGGCGTCTCCAAATCCTACGGCTCCACCGACGTGCTGCGCGGCATCGACCTGACCATCGCGGAGGGTGAGTTCGTCGCCATCGTCGGCTTCTCGGGTTCCGGCAAGACGACGCTGGTCAACCTGATGGGCGGGCTGGCCGAACCCGACGCGGGCGAGGTGCTGTTTCGCGGTAAGCCGGTGCGCGGGCCGGGGGCGGAGCGCGGCATCGTGTTCCAGAACTACTCCCTGATGCCCTGGCTGAGCGTGAAGGACAACGTCGCGCTGGCCGTGGACGCCGTGCACACGGGCAAGGCGGCGGCGGAGCGCGGGGCGCTGACCCGCCGGGCGGTGGAGACGGTCGGCCTCGGCCACGCCACCGACCGCCGGCCAAAGGAGCTGTCGGGCGGCATGCGCCAGCGCGTCGGCTTCGCCCGCGCCCTGGCCATGAGCCCGGAGATGCTGCTGCTGGACGAGCCGCTGTCGGCGCTGGACGCGCTGACCCGCGCCAAGCTGCAGGACGAGATCGAGGCGATCTGGCGCAAGGACCGCAAGACGGTCGTGCTGATCACCAACGACGTGGACGAGGCCATCCTGCTGGCCGACCGCATCATTCCGCTGACGCCGGGTCCGGGTGCGACGCTCGGCCCGGCCTTCGCGGTGGATCTGCCGCGCCCGCGCGACCGCACGGCGGTGAACCACGATCCGGACTTCAAGCGCCTGCGCGCCGAGGTCACCGCCTACTTGATGGAAGCGGGCGTCGCCCGCGCCGCCGCGACGGCTGACGACAACCTGACCCTGCCGGCCGTGACGCCGACCACCGCCAGCCCGCCGCCCAAGGCCTATCTGGCCGGGCAGCCCGGTGGCCTGTCGGACGACCGCTATGTGGAATTCAGCCGCGTCACCAAGACCTTCGCCACGCCCAAGGGGCCGCTGACGGTGGTGGACGGCTTCGACCTGAAGATGCGCAAGGGGGAGTTCATCTCGCTGATCGGCCATTCCGGCTGCGGCAAGTCCACCGTGCTGTCGATGGTCGCCGGCCTTGCCGACGTCACCAGCGGCGGCATCGTGCTGGACGGCAAGGAGGTGACCGGCGCCGGCCCCGACCGCGCGGTGGTCTTCCAGGCCCCCAGCCTGTTCCCCTGGCTGACCGCGACGGAAAACGTCATGCTGGGCGTGGACCGTGTCTACCCGCACGCCAGCAAGGCGGAGCGCAACGACATCGTTCGCTATTACCTGTCCCGCGTGGGGCTGGGCGACGCCATGGACAAGAAGGCGGCGGATCTCTCCAACGGCATGAAGCAGCGCGTCGGCATCGCGCGGGCCTTCGCCCTGTCGCCCAAGCTGCTGCTGCTGGACGAGCCCTTCGGCATGCTGGACAGCCTGACCCGCTGGGAGTTGCAGGAGGTGCTGATGGAGGTCTGGGCGCGCACCCAGGTCACCGCCATCTGCGTCACCCACGATGTGGACGAGGCGATTCTGCTGGCCGACCGCGTGGTCATGATGTCCAACGGCCCCAACGCCAGGATCGGCCACATTCTGGAGGTGGACATCCCGCACCCGCGGACCCGGCAGGCCCTGCTGGACCACCCCCGCTACTACGCCTATCGGGAAGAGTTGCTGAACTTCCTGGAAGGCGGGCACCACGGCACGGCAAAGGCGGCCTGACGCATGGCGACGAAGACCCTGACCATCCTGGTGGCCGGCCACGACGCTCCGAGCGCGCGTCAGGTCGCGGACGGCTTCGCCGGTGCCGGTGATGTCAGGGTCGTCGTCGTGGAGGGCCTGGAGGATCTGGTTTCCCGCGTCGCGGCGCTGGCGCCGGGCGCTGTTGTTGCAACGCTGGGCACGCCCGACCACTCCACGCTGGAACCGCTGTTCCGGCTGGCCCGCTCCGGCGGCTGCGCCGTCGTCCTGTTCGCCGAGCGGGCCGAAGCCGGCGTCAGCGCGCTGGCGGTGGAGGCGGGCGTCGCCGCCTTCGTGGTGGATGGGCTGCGCCCCGACCGGGTGCGCCCCATCGTCGAAACGGCGCTGTCGCGCTACGCTGCTTTTGAAACGCTGAAACGCGAACGGGACGAGGCGCGCACCCAGCTTGCCGAGCGCAAGCTGATCGAACGGGCCAAAGGCATCCTGATGCAGCAGAAATCCCTGACGGAGGAGCAGGCCTACGCCGCACTCCGCAAGGCCGCCATGAAGCAGGGCCGCCGCATCGCCGACATCGCCCAGAGCGTCATCACGGCTGCCGAGGTCGGGATTTGAAACCCTTTATCGGTCAAATGCTTACGCCACTGATGATACTGAATGGCAGGTTTGCTTCCGTTACTGGCGGATACCGATTCCGCCGTCCGAAACGGATGGCGGATGCCGGGTTATGCCGGGTTGCAAACCTGAACAGTGTGCCAGAGCCCGAGTCGCCATACAAGCGACCGGGATCCAGAACGGGTCTGGCCTTCGCATTCTTCTTGTACGGCAAAGCTTGACGTCGACTATGATTCGTAGCGACGCGCCGATGGATATGGCGCAGGACGCATCGGATTTCGGAATGCTAATTCGCCAGGGTGAACACCGCGGAACCGCGGCCGACCGCAATCTGGCCTGGTCCCTGGCCGGCATCGCCGGCGCGATCAACGCCGCGGGTTTCTACGCCGCCGGGCTCTATTCCTCCCACATGACCGGCACCGTCTCGACCATGGCCGACCATCTGGCTTTGGGCGAAGTCGGCGCCTTCGGCGTCGCGCTGGCGGTCATAGCCACCTTCGTGGCCGGAGCCATGGTCTCGACCCTGCTGATCAACGCCGGCCAGCGCCGTGGACTGTCGGCCATCTACGCCTACAGCGTCTTTCTGGAAGCGCTGCTGCTCGCCGGGCTCGGGGCCGCCGACGTCTGGCTGCACGAGTTGCGCGGGCCGACGCTGGTCATGGGGTTGAGCTTCCTCATGGGATTGCAGAACGCCGTGGTGACGCGCATCTCCAACGCCCGCGTCCGCACCACGCACGTGACCGGCATGATCACCGACATCGGCATCGAACTCGGCAACCTGATGGACGGCGTCGGACGGCGGGCCGACCGGGAGCAGGTGCAGGGGACAATCGAAAAGCTGAAGACCCATGTGCCGACCGTCGCCTCCTTCTTCGGCGGCGGCGTATTGGGTGTCCTGGGCTACAGCGCCTGGGGAGCGATGCTGTTCATGACGTTGGCGATCATCCTCGCGGGCTTCGCCGCGCCGGTGATCGTGACCCAGTGGCGGACCGCCGAATAGCCGGTGTTTCAAATTCAGCGTTTCAACGTCGACGTACGGACGCCATCTTCGCAGACATGGATACGCACACGCTTTCCGCCGAAGGCCCCATCCCCGACATCGTCGCCCCGAATCTTGATGCGCTGTTCGTCGGCTTCAACCCCGGTACGCGCTCCGGCGCGCTGGGGCACAATTACGCCGGGCGCGGCAACCAGTTCTGGCGCCTGCTGGCGGCATCCGGACTGACGCCGCGCCTGTTGCGGCCGGAGGAGGATCGTCTTCTGCCGGAATTCGGTCTGGGATCGACCAATCTCGTGGCCCGCACGACGCCGAGCGCCGCCGACCTCAGCCGGGCGGAACTGCGCGGCGGCGTGCCGCGCCTGCGCACGCTGGTCGCCGACATCCGGCCGCGCGTCGTTGCTTATACGGGAAAGGGAGTCTATCTGGCCGCGGCCGATCTCGACCGGGCGGACTGGGGCGTGCAGCCGAACAGCCTGTTCGACGGCCCCATCGACGTCGTGCTGCCCTCGCCCAGCGGGCTCGCCCGCCTGCCGTTCGAGGAAAAACTGCGCTGGTTTTGTGAGGTCAGGCGCGCGATCGACGGTACCCGCCGCTGACGTCAGCGGGCACCGTTACAAATTCAGCGTCGATTCCGGACGGCGATACGCTCACGCCAGAAGCTCGTTCAACAAGGCGTGAAGGCGGCGCAGCTCCTGCCATTGGGCCTCGTCGAGCTGCTTGCGGTGCGCGCGCAGATCGCCGACGTCCACGGCGGAAAAGTCTTTGGCGATGCGGTGCACGGCCGAAACGAAGCGCTCCACGGGGGGTTGGGGCGCCTTGCCCCCGGCCTTGTCGGCCTCCCCACCCACGATCTGTGCCTTCTTGGCCTCGCGCAGGGCCTTGACGGTTCCGCCGTCCTTCACCGCGTCCCACAAGCGTCGTTGCGTGACCGGATCGTCCACCGCGGCGATTTCCGTCAGGATGCTTTTGGGCACCGAGCGATAGCGCGTTTCAAATTCAGCGATGATTTCGGTCGGCAGCCGCAGCAGCGACAGGGTGCGCGTCACCTCGGCCTGGCTGCGGCCGATGACCTGCCCAAGTTCCTCGTGCGTGTACTCGTGCCGCTCGATCAGGCGGGCGAAGGCGCGGGCCAGTTCCATGGCGTCGAGATCGACGCGCTGGATGTTCTCGATCAGTGCCAGTTCGTCCGGATCGCCGTCGCTGACGATGGCGAAAACGGTCTGCCGGCCGGCCAAGCCGCAGGCGCGCAAGCGCCGCTCACCCGCGATCAGGCGGTAGTCGCCGTCGCCGAGATCCTGCACCAGAACCGGTTGCTTCAGGCCATGACGGGCGATGGAGTTCGCCAGTTCCTGCAAGGACAGCTCGTCGAAATGGCGCCGCGGCTGGTCCGGATTCGGATGCACGCGGTCGATGTCGACCTCGATCAGGCGCGGGAAGTCGGCCGACAGCCCGAACAGCGCATCGCCGCCGCGCTGCGCCGCCTTGTCGAAGATGCGGGTGCTGGTCCGTTCAAGCTTACGA
>JAEZPL010000311.1 GCA_023413605.1 Pseudomonadota bacterium | reverse complement strand
CAGTTGTACAGCTCCGCATAGTCGGCCAGCCGCAGCCCGAAGCGGGCGTTCGCCGCCGCGCGGAAGGCGGTCAGGTTGGAGGCCGCGACGCGCTCCTCCGACGGGCTCCAGAGCGGTTGATCCATGTGGACGTCCTCCCGATTGGTTTTGTCTTTGACGCCAGAATAGCGGTCCCGGGGAACCTTCGCCAGCCGGTCGGGTTGCTCGCCAAACAGCAGGGAAACCTTCATGACGGTCATCGGCATTTCCGGGTCTTACGGCGGGCTTAACCTGGGGGACGAGGCGATCCTCACGTCCGCGGTCGAGCAGTTGCGGGCGACGGTTCCGGGAGTGGAAGTGGTGGTCTTCACCCGCAACGCTCCGCACACCCGCGAGAACCACGCGGTGGACCGGGTGCTGAACCCGCGCGAGGCCATGCGGGACGAAATCACGCCGGAGGTGGAGCGGCTGGATCTTCTGCTGCTGGGCGGCGGCGGCATCCTCTACGACAGCGAGGCGCAGACCTACCTGCGCGAAGTCACCATCGCCCAGCGGCTGGGCGTCCCGACCTACACCTTCGCCATCGGCGTCGGCCCCCTGAAGGACCGGGTGGAGCGGGACGCCGTGCGCGAGGGGCTGGACAGCATGGCCGGGATCACCGTCCGCGAGCAGAGCGCCAAGCGCCTGATCGAGGAGATCGGAGTCCGGGTCCCCGTGACGGTCACCGCCGACCCGGCGTTGCTGCTGACGCCGGAACCCTTCACCGACGACATGCTGGCGGAGGCCGGCATCCCGCGCGACCGCCCGCTGGTCGGCTTTTCGGTGCGGGAGCAGGGGGCCGCGGCGCCGGAACTGTCGGAAGCCACCTATCACCAGCTTCTGGCCGAAGCGGCGGACTTCATCGTGGAGCGGTTCGGCGCCGACGTCGTCTTCGTGCCCATGGAGCGGGCCGACGTGCGCGAAGCCCACCGCGTCATTGGCCGCATGACCCTGCCGGAGCGTGCTCATCTGCTGAAGTACCGGTACAAGCCGCGCCAGATCATCGGCCTGATGCAGCATTTCGAAATGGCCGTGGGCATGCGGCTGCATTTCCTGATCTTCGCCGCGATCACCGGAACGCCGCTGATCGCGCTGCCCTACGCGTCCAAAGTCTATGATTTCCTCACCTCGCTGGGGCTGGAGCCGCGCGCGACCGTGGCCCACACCACGGCGGGGACCTTCCTTGCCGACCTCGACCGGCTCTGGGACCATCGCACCGAGCAGAAATCGCTGCTGCGCGACCGGCTCCCCAGCCTGCTGGAGCGTGCGCGCTGCACGACGCAAATGGCCGTCCAGGCCGTGCGGCCCCGCAGCGGCCGCGCCGCGGACTGACGGGAAGGAATCCAGCCGGAAGGAATTCAGAAGGAGAAGGGTGTGCCTGTCCTGAAATGCCCGGCCAAGCCGGAAACCGTCACGCTGCCGCCCCGTTCCGCCACCAAGGTGGCCCGTTGCCAGGTGCTCGTCGTCGGCGGGGGGCCGGCCGGCCTGGGGGCGGCCATCGGCGCCGCGCAGTCCGGCGCCGACACGATCCTGGTGGAACGCTACGGCTTCCTCGGCGGCAACGCCACGGTGGCCCTGGTGATGCCGTGGATGAGCTTCTACACCCAGCGCGGCTCGGTCGCGGTGGTGGACAACACCAAGCTGATGCCGCAGGACCATGGCCCCGGCGAGCCGGTGGTGGGCGGAGCGTTGGCGGTCTTCCTGGGGCGCCTCTATTCCAGCATGGGCGCCATCCCGCCGTCGCCGGACACCGGCTTCACCGTGCCCTTCGATCCGGAAATCCTGAAGATCACCGCGCAGGAAATCCTGGACGAGGCCGGCGTGAAGGTGCTGCTGCACGCCTTCGCCTCAACCGTGCTGGGCGAGCGGGGAAAGCCCAACGCGGTGGTGTTCGAGACGAAGTCCGGTCCCGTGGTGATCGAGGCCGACACCATCGTCGACTGCACCGGCGACGGCGACATCGCGGCGCTCGCCGGCTGCGATTACGAGGTCGGGCGGGAGGAGGACGGGCTGACCCAGCCCATGACCCTGATGTTCCGCATGGTCGGTTTCGACCACGACGCCTTTTCCGACTTCGTGCGCCGGAATCCGACGCAGTGGCGCGGCGTGCACGGCCTGTGGGATCTCGTGTCCAAGGCCACGGCGAACGGCGACCTGAATCTGACGCGCGAGGACATCCTGTTCTTCGCCACCACCCGTCCCGGCGAGATCGCGCTGAACTGCACGCGGGTGACCGGCGTGCTGGGAACCAACGTCTTCGACCTGACCTGCGCGGAATGGGAAAGCCACCGGCAGGCCGCCCAGATCGCCAATTTCCTGCGCAAATACGTGCCGGGCTTCGCCAACGCCTACAACTGCCAGACCGGCACCGGCATCGGCATCCGCGAGACGCGGCGCATCGTCGGCGACTATTACATGACGGCGGACGACGTCCTTGGCGCCCGGAAGTTCGACGACGCCATCGCCCGCGGCACCTATCCCGTGGACATCCACAGCCCGACCGGCCGAGGCACGGTGCTGAAGCGCGTTCCTTCCGGCGAATGGTACGAGGTGCCGATGCGCGCGCTGCTGCCCAAGGGGACGGACAATCTGCTTGTCGCCGGCCGCTGCATCTCCGGCAGCCACGAGGCCCATTCCTCCTACCGCGTGACTCCCACCTGCATGGCGACCGGGCAGGCCGCGGGCGTCTGCGCCGCCATGGCCGCCAAGCGTCAGGAGCGGCCGCGCGACATCGCGGTCGGTGCGGTGCAAAAGGAGCTGCTGCGGCAGGGCGCGCTTCTGCGCGGACCGGGGGAGTGAGGGCCTGCACTGTGTAGGAACAAGCCCCGCACCGTCATCCCTGCGAAGGCTGGAATCCAGGGCAATTGGGCATTCGTCGGGATGCCCTGGATTTCCGGCTTCGCGGGAATGACGGTCAAGTGGGACCTCCATGAACGCGCAAGGTCCGGGGCGAGCGGGGCTTATTTCCGCTCCCACACCTTCGTTTCGATGAAGCGGTTGGCGAGGAAGCGGTAGGTCTGCTTCTGCAACTGCTCGACGGCCGGGGAGCGCTCGATGGGCGTGCTGTCCCAGGCTTGGATCAGTTCTTCCCATTCCAGTAGCTTGGCGCGCAGGTCGTCGCGGATCTTGCGGATGAAGCGCACGGTGGTGTCGAACGACTTCAGCGCGCCGAAGACCTCGCCGGTCTGGGCGTCGGCCTGTTCGAAGATCGAATCATAGGCCTTGACCGGCTTGCGCAGCAGCCCCTGCATACGTGCGATTTCGCTGCACAGGGTGCGGTCGGTCCGGTAAAGCTGGGTCAGGCGGACCAGATGGTCACCGATGGCGCGGATGCGGTTGAAGCGGTCGCGCAGGGCCTCGATGTAGGACAATTCCTGAGTCAGATCGTCGATGCGGTCGGTCAGGTACTGTTCGTAATTGTCCTTCAGGCCCAGCTTCGCGGCGATTTCGGCAAAGGCGGCCTTCACGCGCTGCTTGGTTTGCGGATCCTCGACGACCTGCTCCAACTCGTCCGCGTTCACCACGATCATTTCGCTGCCGGTGACCCAGGAGACGAGCTGCACCGTCAGCCGGCCCTTGGCGATGGCCCGGTGCCGGTCCTCCACCGACCAGGATGCGCGGCCATCCAGAAGTTCGCCCGGAATCTGCTCGCCGGGACGGATCTGCTTCACGTAGGCCAGCCCTTTGGTGACAACGCCCAGCAGGCGCGCGTCGTGGCTGCCCTCCGCGATCTGGAAGGATTCCATCAGCGTGTTGAAGGGAAGGGCGGCCTTCAGGTCACCCAGCAGGATGTTCAGAACCGGCTGCTTGCTTCCCGGATCCAGGCAGAAAAAGGCGCTCGGCAGGCTGAACACCTTGTGCTCGAAATCAAAATGGGTGTCCCGCATGGGAACCGGCGGAGCGGCCTCGGCCGGAGGGGAGCCCTCGGGCGCCGAATCCTGAGGGGCCGGATCCTGCCCTCCCGAATCCTGGCGTGTCGTTGCCGCGGCTGCGTTCGCCGGGTCGAGGCCGGATTCGGTGTCGGAAACGTCGGTCATGTCCGCATGAGGTGGTGGCGAAGGGAGGGCGGGGGCACAGACTACAGCAGATCCCGCAACCGGAACCAGAGCATCGCGAGCACAAGTGCAGGCGTGCGGAAGCGGCGCCCGCCGGGAAAGGGCTGGTGGGGCAGGCGGGCGAAGACGTCGAACCGCTCCGCCGTGCCGCGGATCGCCTCGGCCATCACGCGGCCGGACATGCCGGCCAACGCCACGCCGTGGCCGGAATAGCCGTGCGCGAAATAGGTCGTCGGCGACAGCCGGCCGACCTGCGGCATGCGGTTCAGGGTGATGGCGACGTGCCCGCCCCAGAAGTAATCCACGGCGGCCTCCTGCAACTGCGGAAACACCGCCAGCATCTTGGACCGCATGACCTGCCGCAATCCCGGCGCGTCAACGCCCGAATAGCTGACCCCGCCGCCGAACAGCAGCCGGTGGTCGGCGGAGCGGCGGAAATAGTTCAGCACGAAATTCATGTCGCTGACCGCCACGTTGGTGGGCAGCAGCGAGGCGGCGGTTGCTTCCCCCAGCGACTCGGTGGCGATCAGGTAGGTCGCGACCGGCATGATCATGGTCGTCAGGCGCGGCGCCAGCGCGCCGAGATAGGCGTTGCCGGCCAGCACGAGGAAGCGCGCCTTGACCGCGCCCCTGGCTGTCGTCGCCCGCGGCTGGGCGCCCGTGTCGATGGCCGTGACGCGCGAGTCCTCGAAGATGCGCACGCCCGCCTGCGAGGCGGCGCCGGCAAGGCCCAGCGCGTAGTTCAGCGGGTGCAGGTGGCCGCTGCCGGCATCATGAAGACCGCCGATGTAGGCGTCGCTGTCGACCATGCCGCGCACGCCGTCGCGGTCGAGCGCGCGCACGGATTCGTAGCCGTATCGCCCGCGCATCTCCTGTTCCAGGTCGGCGACGTCGGCGATGTGGCGCGGCTTCACCGCGGCGTAGACAAAGCCCCAGGTGAGGTCGCAGGCGATGCGGTGCCGCTCCACCCGCCCGGCGAGCAGTGTCTTGGCCTCCTCGCCCAGGTCCCACAGACGGCGGGCGTCGTCGCGGCCGATCCAGCGCTCGATGGTCGCCATCGGCTTGTTGTAACCGGTGATGATCTGTCCGCCGTTGCGGCCCGAAGCGCCCCAGCCGACCCGCTGCGCCTCCAGCAGCACCACGTCGAAGCCGTGCTCGGCCAGTTCCAGCGCGGTCATCAGCCCCGTGTAGCCGCCGCCGACCACGCAGACGTCGCACGACAGTTCGCCCTCCAGCGCCGGATGGCGCGGGTGGGGGTTCGCGGTGGCGGCGTACCAGGAGTTCAGATAGGCGCTTTTCGGCATGCACCCGAGTTAGGGGCGGGCACCCCGGCCCGTCAATGGCTTCCCGCGGCAATCCCGATATCCAGCGATCATCCGGACAGGATCCGCCTTCCCCTCTGGCGCAGACTGGGGTTACCGCATCATACTG
>JAEZPL010000022.1 GCA_023413605.1 Pseudomonadota bacterium | reverse complement strand
TCGTCGAAGGAGAAGGGGTTCGCATCGCTTGAGGCGGTGTCGTCGGCCGGCTTCTTTTTGTCGTCCTCGTCATCGTCGAACGAAAAGGGGTTTTCATCGCCGGCCGCGGCTTCGCCGACGGGCTCGTCGTCGGTGTCCTCGTCATCGAAGGAGAACGGGTTCTCGTCGGCTGCCGTGCTGTCCTTCTCCGCCGTGTCTTCGTCGTCATCGAAGGAGAAGGCGCTTTCGTCCACGGACGTTTCCTCTTCGGTCTCATGGTCCGAATTGGAGGAATCGTCGTCGAAGCCGAACGGATTGTCGTCGTCGGAGTTGTCATCATCATCGAAGCTGAAGGAGGAGGATTCCTCCTCGCTCTCGTCCTCGTCGCCCGACGTGGTGAACGCGCCGGATGCCGCTTCCGCCCGGATCTCCTCCTTGAACTGTTCAAGCTCGTCGCGGAACCGCTGGCGTTCCTCCTCCAGGGTGGAGAGAAGTTCGGCCTCGCGTTCGCGCGCGGCGGCGCGTTCGGATTCCAGGGCCTGGATCAGTTCGTCCTGCCGTTGCAGCAGCGCGTCGTGACGGTCCTGCATGCCGGCGATCACCTCGCGGACATACTGCTCGAACGCACGCAACTGAAGCGCCAGAATGTCTTCGTCGCCTGCGACCGTGGCCACCGCCGCAGCGGCAGCGGCCGCCTGGGCGGCCTTCTTCGCCTTGCCGGGTTTCGGCGGGGGAGTGGATGGCGCGGGCGAGGGTTGAGCGGCCGTGACGGCAACTGTCGCCCGCCGTGCGCCGCCGGGCGTTGCCCCGTCGCCGCCCAGCCAGCGCGACACGAGGATGTAGGAGACCTGAAGTTCCTCGGCGATGCGGCGGTAGCTCCAGCCCTGGGAGCGCAGCCGCTCGGCCAGGCGCTGCCGGTCCATTTCCTCGCTCGGCAACGCGGGGCGGGAAGGCATGGCGGTGCCCGGCTCGTTCCCTTCGGTCGGGGACGAGAGGACGATCACATCCTTGAACTTCTGCTCGGTCATCGGGTCTCCGCCGCCCTGCGGATTGGGCCGCCTTCGTCGGCGATGGTCGCCGTTCGCACCGACCCATGTCGATCCGGGACGGGTCCCGGATGGAGCAGTCTGGGCAGGATCCGCGCCGGGCGGGACGGATTTACGGCCAGGACGGAGCCACCGCCACGTCAGACGTCAGGACGGGCGTCAGGACAGGCCCTGGATGTGCTCGACATAGGCGGACAGGGCGGCGATGCCCTGTTCGGTCAGTTCCACGAACACGCGCCGGCCGTCGCGCTCGTCGGCGATCCGCCGCACCAGCCCGCGGTCGTTCAGTTCGGAGATGCGGCGCAACGCCGTGGTCTGCGCGACGCCGGAGGCCACGCACAGCGACGACACGGAAATCCGCCGGCCGCGCAGATGGTTCGCCATCAGGTCCAGCAGCATGTCCCAGCAGGGATCCTCGAACAGGCCCTTGGGAAAGAACTTGTCGCGGGCGACGCGCGACTGCTGAAGCGCGCGCAGGATGTCCAGCCGGCGGTTCTCCTGCCCGGTCCGCGCGGGTGGCTCCGGGGTCTTTTCCAGGGCCGGGGATGGGGCGGAGGGCATGGCGGCCGGATGGCTTTCGCGCAGGGCCTTCACCGCCGCGATGAGGGCAAGGCCGTGACGGTACGCATCTTCCAGCGCGTCGGCGTGCCGCAGGTCCGGGGCCTCATCCACCGCGGAGCCATGGTGCAGGCTGAGGGCGCGGGCAAGCGCGCCGTGCAACTGGCTGCCGTCTGTGGGATCGCTGACGAAATCGGCCACGCGCAGGTGCATGGCGCGCACCACGTCCTGGGCCGAAGGCTGCGCCGCGACGATGATGAATTGCAGGGGACGGTCGACGCTGCCCCGCATCCGCTCGACCAGAGCCAGCCCGTCGAAATGGGGCCGCGCCAGTTCCACCGCCACAATTCCGATGCTGGCGTCGGCTTCCAACGTGTCGAGCGCGGCAATGGCGTTGTGGGTGACGTGGATGCGGTGCCCGTTGCGCTCGAAGCTGTCGCGCATGCCGTCGCCGAGCGCGCGGTCCGAGCAGGCGATCAGGATGGAAGTGCCGGTAACGTGAAGTTCGGCACTGGTCTGGACCGGTCGGACCGGCCACGCCAAGGGTCGCTCCATTTCGATCCGCATCGAAGCCCTTCCTGTTGGGTTTCTTGATCGCTGATACGAAAGGATTAACACACAAAGCAAACCAACGTGGATGCAATCATGGTCCAAAACAGAGGTAATTGGGAAATGTGGAATAGTTGTGAAAAATTGCGTCATTTACGCCTATCGATATAGGCGTGCTTTCATTGTGGGGGGCGGATTGATCGGTCCCGAACTGGCCGACCGCCAAAACATACTTGCATTGGCGGCGTGGGTGTTTCCGGGTTGTGCGACGGTATGGAGGTTGTGCCGCTGCGGATTCATGTCGGCTAGGTCTTCTCCAGTCTGGACCCGTCTCGGGGTCGGCGGCCGTGGGTATGCGCGTAAGGTGGGATCGATCCCTCCCGGCCACGCACCATGCGCCTGACGCTCACGACCAAAATCATACTGCTGCTGCAAGTGGCGCTCTGTTTCGCCGTAATCTCGACGGCGGCGCTCTCCTATTTAAAGATGGAGCGCATGGTCGAGGACACGGTCGCGTCCCGCTTCACCGTCGCCTTGCGCGGGGTGGCGGGCGAGGTGGAGGGCGCCGTCAGCCTCGGCGTCTCGCTCAACGCGCTGCGCAACCTCGACGGGCTGATCCAGCGCGCGCTGTCGCGGGACGACCGGATCACCGGGCTGGTGCTGTTCAACGACGCGGGCGAGATCCTGGCATCGGTTGGGCGCAACGCGCCGACCGGCACCATGCCCGCCGACTGGAAGGCCGCCTTCGCGCGCGACGGCAAGTCGGAGCGCGGTGCCAAGGTCACCAGCGGCGATTCCCAGGCCCTGCTGCTCGGCATCCGCAACGCCTTCGGCGGCGTGGCCGGCGGCGTCGGCCTGACCTATTCGCTGAGCGAGGTGCGCGCCGGCATCCGCGGAACCATTCCGGAGTTGGTGCTGTCCGGCGGGATCAACCTGATCACCGGACTACTGGTGACCATGCTGGCGGTCTGGCTGCTGATGCGGCCGATCCAGCGCCGGCTGCGCGAACTGACCTCCTGCGTCAACGCGCTGGGCCTGGGGGAGCCGCCGGTGGTGTCGCCGGAGATGGCGGAGTTCGCCCCCGGCCTTCAGCAATTCGCGGATCGCGTCCTGGATTTGCAGAAGCATGAGACGGACGAGCCGCAGGGCCGCCCGGCGGAGACCGTGCGATGAAACTGTCCTTCATCCGGCGCCTGAACTGGATGCTGACGGGCGTCGTCTCCGTCCTGATGCTGGTCAGCCTTGCGGTGCAGACCACCCATTTCAATTCACTGTTCCGCCCGCTGGCCGAACCCGAACTGGCGCGCAAGGCCGAGGTGGTCGGGTCCTATGTGGTGGCGCAGCTCGACCGCGCGATCGAACTCGGCATCGGGGTGGACAAGCTGGTCGGGGTGGACGAGCTGCTGGCCGATGCGCTCGCCGCCAATCCGGACGTCAAGTATCTGGCCTTCGAGATCGACGGGCGCATTGCCGCCTACGCCGGCACGGACGCCGCGCGTTCCGGCGACCGCCTGACCGCCACGGAAATCCCGCCGGGCGCCGAGACCGCACCCTTCATCGACACGGCGCTGCCGCTGGCGACCGGCGGGACGACCGCGGCCCGGCTGCACGTCGGCATGGGCGCCGGCCATGTTCAGTCCGCTTTGAACGAAATCGTCTACGATCTCGGGTCCGTGCTGATCGTCGCGATCCTGCTGAACGTGGAAATCCTGCTGCTGGTCGTGGGGTCCTCGGTCGCCGCGCCGCTGCGGCGCATTTCGGCGGTGATGCGGCAGGTGGGCGAGGGGCACCTGGGCGTGCGCGTCAACATGCGCAACCGCGACGAGGTGGGCGAACTGGCCCGCGCCATCGACTGGGCGCTGGACAGCGTGCGCCACCTGACCGACATGAAGGCCTCGGCGCCCGCCATGGCGAAGATCGGCATGATGCAGCGCGTCGTCGAGCTGCGCTTCGCCATCTTCATCTTCTCCCTGGCGGAGGAGCTGACCCGCACGTTCCTGTCCGTCTACATCAAGTCGCTGTTCGAGCCGATTCCCGGCCTGACCATGGAGATGGTCATCGGCGCGCCCATCGCGCTGTTCATGCTGCTGTGGGCCGTCAGCCAGCCCATCGCGGGCAGCGTGTCGGAACGGCGCGGGCGGCGGGCGGTGTTCCTGACCGGCGCGCTGATGTCCTTCGTCGGCCTCGTCGGCTCCGCCCTCGCCACCGATCTGGTTCAGCTGGTCGTCGCGCGCTGCCTGACGGCGGTCGGCTACGCCAGCGTCTTCATCTCCGCCCAGGGCTTCGTGATCGACGCCACCGACCCGAAGCAGCGCGCGCAGGCCGTGGCGATGTACGCGGGCGGCATCCTCAGCGCCGGCGTGTGCGGTCCGGCCATCGGCGGCGTCATCGCCGGGCAGCTGGGCTTCCGCACGACCTTCCTGATTTCGGCCGGCTTGGCCCTGCTGGCGGCTTTCATGGCGTGGCGGGCGATGCCCCGGGTGCGCGTGCCGAAGGAGCGCATGGGCCGGGGCATGCGCCTGTCGGACGCGATCCTGTGCCTGCGCAACCCGCGATTCGTCGGGCTGGCCGTGTTCAGCGCGGTGCCGGCGAAGCTGGGCCTGACGGCGCTGCTGTTCTTCCTGCTGCCGCTGGCGCTGGACGACCAGGGCGTCAGTCAGTCGTGGATCGGCCGCGTCCTGCTGCTCTACTGGCTGCTGATGATCTTCGTGTCGCCGATGGCGGCCAAGCTGTCGGACCGGTCGGGCCAGCGCACGGCCTTCCTGGTGCTGGGCGGTCTGCTCGCCGCCGTCGCGGCCTATGTGCTGTCGGTGCCGGGATCGCTGGCCACGGCGCTGGTGGGCGTGGCGCTGCTGGGTGTCGCGCACGCTCTGCTGAACGCGCCGCAACTCGCCATGCTGGCCGACGTCTGCGTGAAGGAGCGCGCGGCGCTGGGCGAGACGACGGTGATCGGCATGTTCCGCCTGATCGAACGGCTGGGCTCCGTGGTCGCGCCCTTCATCGCCGGGCTGTTCCTGGCCCATTACGGCTACGCCGGTGCGCTGAAGGGCATCGGCGCCGTGCTGGCGCTGTGCGTGGCCGCACAGCTTCTGATCGCCGCCGCCTTCCGCCCGCCGCCCGCCGCCGATCTTCCGCAGAGGACCCCCGCATGAGCCTGTCCCGCCGCACCGTGTTGGCGGGCGCCACCGGCGCCCTGCTGGCCGCCTCCGCCACTCCAGGCTTCGCCCAATCGGCCCAGCCCACAGTATCGGCCAGGCCCACGGCAGCGGCCAAGACCGCGCGCATTGTCGTGCTGACCCCGCGCAAGGACGTGGGCGACGTGCTGGGCCTGCGTGATTTCATCGGGTCGAGCGGCCTGTCCGCGACCATCGACGTGCGGGAGGTGCCGCAGGCCTCCACACTGCCGTCACTGCTGCCGGAGATCCGCGCGTCCAAGCCGGATCTGGTGGTCACCGTCTTCACGCCTCTGACGCTGGGCGCGGTCGGGCGTTACGACGACGCCGACCCGTCGCGGTTCCTGACCGACGTGCCGGTCGTCTTCACCTCCGTCACCGACCCGGTGGCCTCGCGCATCGTGCGGTCGCTGGACCGTCCGGGCCGTCTGGTGACCGGAACGCGCCACATCGCGCCTGTGTCCGTGCAGCTGAAGACGATGCTGTCCTACCGGCGCTGGAAGAAGATCGCCGCCGTCTACAACCCGGCGGAGGACAACATGGTCGTCGCCGTGCGCGACCTGAAGGAGGAAGCGGCGCGGCAGGGCGTTGAGG
>JAEZPL010000235.1 GCA_023413605.1 Pseudomonadota bacterium | reverse complement strand
GTGCGACCGAGCGTCGAATCGAAGAAGGAGCGGCTGCGCCCGCCCGCCTGGGGCGCGCTTTCGTAGAGGACGACGCGGCGCCCGGCCTTCGCCAGCCGGACGGCGGCGGACAGGCCGGCGAGGCCGGCGCCGATCACATGGACGGTCGTCGTGCCCGCGCCGGCCATGCCCGCGCCAGTCGTGCCCGCGCCGGTCATGGTTGTGGCGGTCATGCTTGTGCCAGTCACTGGGCCGGCGGGTAGCCGAGCGCACAACGCAGCGCCACCAGCGCGCATTCGCGTTTTCCAACGCGCACCCGGCGGTTCAGGTCGCCCCAACCGCGGGCGCGCAGGCGCACGAGAACGCGTTGGTACAGCACCATCATGGCGACCGCGGCCCACAGCGACCCACGGCGCCCGGCCTCGCGGCCGTCGTCCAGCGCCTTCCGGGCCTCGGCGAAGCGCTGTTCGGCAAGGTCGGCGAGCGCCTCGCAGGCCTTGGGGAGGTTGGGGTGGGACAGCACCGCGGCGGGGTCGGCGGTGCCGATGTCCGCCGCGTCCAGCAGATCGCGCGGCAGGTACAGGCGGCCGATCTCCGCGTCTTCCGTCAGGTCGCGCAGGATGTTGGTCAGCTGCAACGCCTCGCCCAGCGACAGGGCGAAGGCCTCCGTGGAGGCGTCGGCGCGGTCGAAGACGCGAATCGCCAGCATGCCCACGGCGCCGGCCACGCGGCGGCAATAGAGCCGCAGGGTGGGCAGGGCGGGTGCCTGCATGCCGACCCCTGTGTCGCCGGGGATGTCCATGGCCATGCCGTCGATCAGCGCTTCCAACTCCCCTCGCGGAAGGCCGTAGCGTTCGATGGCCCCCTTCAGCGCGGCGCCGAGCGAACTGGTCGGAGCGCCGCCGCCGTACAGGCTGCGGATCTCCTGCCGCCAGACGTCCAGCGCGGCGCGCTTCTCCGCGGGATCGCCCGGCTCGTCGGCGATGTCGTCGATGCGTCGGCAGAAGGCGTAGATGGCGAACATGGCCGCGCGTTTGGAGCGTGGCAGCAGCAGCATCGGCCAGTAGAAGGTGCTGCCGGACCGCCCGGCCACGGCCGCCGCCGCGGCCGCCGGAGTCTCGGCGGTATCGCCCGGCGTCGAGTCCAGCGACGGCTGCTGCATGCGAGGGTCCTGTGTGAATGGTCCGGAACGTATGAACCGATTCTATTTCGTGCTCAGCGCCCGCGCCACCCCGCGTGCGGCTGCGAACATTTTATGGTGGGTGCCCAGCGCCACGCGCTTCTTCATCGGGTCGCGCACCCGCAGCCGATGGGCGAGCGATTCGGCGATGCTGAGGATGACGGAGGCCTCCATCCGCAGGCCGCGGTGCTGGATCAGGCCGGGCAGGGGGGCGGCGCGTTCAAGCAGCCGTTCGGTGTGCTCCAGCGTGCGGTCGAAGATGGTGCGCAGCTTCACGTCGCTTTCCGGCTCGACCAGACGCTCGACGCTGATTCCGCTCTCGTCGAACCAGGCCAGCGGGATGTAGCAGCGGCCGAGCTGCGCCCAATCGTCCCGGCAGTCCTGCAGGTGGTTCAGCACCTGAAGGGCGGAGCAGAGCGCGTCCGACGCCGGCCCGGCCGCAACGCCTTCGCCGTGCAGGTCCAGCAGATAGCGGCCCACCGGGTTGGCGGAGAAGCGGCAGTAAAGCAGCAGGTCGCTCCAGGTGTGGCAGCGCGCGCCGACCGCGTCGCGTCGGAAGGCGCGCAGAACCTGACGGGCGTGCCGGTCGCTGACGCCCGTGGCCTGCAGGCTGGCGCGCAGGTCCAGCGCCGGCTTCAGGTAGGCGTGCTTGGCCTGACCGGTGGTGAGCGACCGTTCCAGCGCCTCCAGATAGGCGAGTTTGGTCTCCGGCTCCAGGTCCGGGTCGTCGGCGATGTCGTCGCCGAGCCGGACGAAATTGTAGAACGCCATCACGTGCGGGCGCAGATGCTTCGGCAGCAGGCGCGACGCGACGGGAAAGTTCTCCGACCCGGCGTCCTTGCGGGCGATCGGGCTCGGCTTGCGGGGCTTTGTAGGGGCGATGTTGAAATCAGCCATGTTCCGTTGCCTGCTGCGCGTCGGGACTGGTGTGTTGGGCCACACTGCCTAATATAAGGCGCGAACGGGCTTTGCCCCGGTGTCTCACTGTGCCACCCCCATTTTTCCCAAACAGGCATCACATGGCGAAGGCGACCCCCGACCTGTCCTATAGCGGACAGGAGGTGCGGAAATATGACAATGACCGTTTTCTGACCTGTCTGTTCGCTCCGGCCGAACGGCGTGAGGCGTTGTTCGCACTCTACGCTTTCAATCTGGAGATCGCCAAGACCCGCGAGGTGGTGACCGAGCCGGTGCTGGGCCAGATGCGTCTGCAATTCTGGCGCGACGGAATCGAGAAGGTCTATGAGGGCGGTGCGGTGCCCAAGCACGCGGTGATGGAACCGCTGGCCGCCGCCGCCAAGGCGCACGGGCTGAGCCGCCCGCTGCTCGACCGGCTGGTCGACGCGCGCGAGGCCGATCTGGACGATACGCCGCCGTCCAGCATCGAGTGCCTCGTCAACTACGCGGACGTGACCAGCGCGCCGCTCGTCCAGCTGGCGCTGGAAGCGCTGGATGTGCGGGGGGAAGCCGCAACGCGGGCGGGGCGCCATGTGGGCATCGCCTATGCGCTGACCGGCATCCTGCGCGCGGTGGCCCATCACGCCCGCCATCACCGCCAGCTGCTGCCGGCCGACCGGATGGAAGCGCACGGGGCGAAGCCGGGCGACCTGTTCGAGATGCGCTCCACCCCCGAACTGCGCCCGGTGGTCGCGGAGGTGGCGGCGACGGCGCGCGACCACCTGTCCCAGGCCCGCGCCCTGCGCCGCGAGGTGCCGCGCGCCGCCCTGCCGGCCCTGCTGCCGGCGGTGTTGGCCGACACCTATCTGGACGTGATCGCGCGGGAGGGCAACGACCCCTTCGCCGCCCGTGTGCTGATGCCCAACCCGTTCCGTCAGGCGAAGCTGGCCTGGGCGGCGGTGCGCGGCCGGTACTGAGCGCGCACCGGCCGCATTCTACGCCGCGCCTTACGC
>JAEZPL010000166.1 GCA_023413605.1 Pseudomonadota bacterium | reverse complement strand
GTGGGCACCAGCAGCGCGTCCACCCCGGCCAGCGCGTGCCGCCGCACGATCTCCGGAAACTCCACGTCGTAGCAGATCAGAACGCCGACCCGGACGCCGCCGATCTCCGCCACCGGGAAGTCGTCCGGTCCGGGGATGAAGGAACCGCGGTCGAGGTCGCCGTAGAGGTGCGCCTTGCGCTGGTTCAACATCCGCCGCCCATCCGGCCCGATCAGTTGGGCGGCGTTGTAGACGCCACCGCCCGGCGCCCGTTCCGGATAGCCGTAGAGGATGGCGATTCCGAAGCGGCGGGCGATGCCCGCAACGCGCCCGGCCATCGGGCCGTCGGGCGGCTCGGCCAGGGACCGCACCGCCTCCGCCCCGATGTCGTAGCCGGTCAGGCCCATCTCCGGACCGACCAGCGCGTCGGCGCCCTGCCCGGCCGCAACCTCGGCCGCCCGTTCCAGACGGTCGAGGTTGCGGTGCGGATCACCGGAATCCGCGTCCGCCTGGAACAGGCAGAGGCGCATTCCCCTTACCCCTTGCGCTTGGCGAGCGCGTCCACGGACAGGCACAGGATCTCGAACAGCATCTGCGCGCCGGCGTGGGCGGTGTTGGTGGTCGCGTCGTACTGCGGCGCCACCTCCACCACGTCGCCGCCGATGACGTCCAGCCCGGCAAGGCCGCGCAGGATTTGCAGCGCCTCGCGCGTCGTCAAGCCGCCGACCTCCGGCGTGCCGGTGCCGGGGGCGTAGACCGGATCCAGGCAGTCCACGTCGAAGGAGATGTAGACCGGCCCGTCGCCGACCACCTTGCGCGCCGTCTCGATTACGTTGGCGATGCCGCGCTCCGGGATTTCCTCCGCGTGGATCACGGTCATGCCGCTCTCGTAGGAGAACTCCCACAGATACTCGGTGCTGCCGCGGATGCCGATCTGCACCGTGCGTTCCGGATCCAGCACGCCGTCCAGAACCGCCTGCCGGAACGGACCGCCGTGGTGGAACTTGGAGCCCTCATAGGCGCCGCCGGTGTCGCAGTGGGCATCGAAATGCACCATCCCGACCGGCCGCTCGCGGCCCAGCGCCTTCAGGATCGAATAGCTGATGGAATGGTCGCCGCCGACCGACAGCGGGATCACGCCCGCGTCCATGACGCGGTTGTAGAAGGCCTGGATGTCGGCGTGGCAGCTCTCCAGGCTAAAGCGGCTGCTGAGCGGCACGTCGCCCACGTCGGCCAGTTTGCAGGCCGCCGCCGGCACCATGCGCAGCACATGCTCGTACGGGCCGACGCGCTCCATCGTGCGCACGGCGCGCGGGCCGAAGCGGGAACCGGCGCGGTTGGTGACGCCCAGGTCCATCGGCACGCCAATCAGCGCGATGTCCAGCCCGCCGAAATCGGCGGATTCCGGCGCGTCCGGCCGGTAGGGCGCGTCCAGCAGGGTGGAGACGCCCGCGAAGGGCTGCACCCGCTTTCCGCCGGAGAACTGGAGCGCGGCAACGCGCTGGAACTCCGGATTGTGGATGTCGTCGCCGCCGGAGCCGCTGTACTTCGTACGCAAACGGTCGAGCTTCTGAGGGTCGATCATGTCCAAGTCTCGTTGGTCAGGGAGAATCAGTCGCTCTTGGCCCAGGCGCCGAGAAGGCGCGGCAGATCGCCGAACCAGGCGATCGCCCCGAAGACCAGGGCCGTGAGCGACACGAAAAGCACCGTCACAGCCGCCATGGTGGGCGTGTAGCCGTAACGCAGCGCGTTGAAGATCTTGATGGGCAACGTTTCCAGCGTGAAGCCGACCACCATGTAGGCCACGATGTACTCGTTCAGCGACAGAACGAAGGCGAAGGCGAAGCCGGAGATGACGTAGGGCCGCACCAGCGGCATCACCACGGTGCGCAGCACCGTCCGGTCGTCCGCGCCCATGGTCGCCGCGGCCTCGACATAGGAGCGGTCCACGGCGCCGAAACCCAGCGACAGCGTGACCAGCGGCAGCGTCACGAAGAACACCGCGTGGCTGACCACCACCGTCCAGGGCGCGCCATACTCGCCCACCGCCGCCCAGAAGCTGAGGAAGCCCAGCGCGGTGATGACCGGCGGCAGGATGAAGGGCGTCATGCCCAGCACCTCGAACGCACGCGCCCAGGGGGCGCGCCAGCGCCACAGGAACCACGCCAGCGGGAAGGCGATCAGCACCGCCAGCGCCGCCGACAGCGTGGCGACCACAAGGCTGGCGACCAGCGCGCTGCGCCAGCCGGGATCGGTGAACACCTCCGCGTACCACGCCAGCGAGAAGCCCTGCGGCGGGAAGGTCAGCGACTTCTTGGCGTTCACGGAGACGCCGGCCACCACCAGAATAGGGGCGGAGAGAACCACCGCGATCAGGGAGGCCAGGACCGTGTGCAGCTTGCGCATCATCATCACGCGGCCTCCTCTTTCCGGCCGGCCAGCAGCGCCAGCCCGACCAGCGCCAGGCTGACCAGCACCAGGAACACCGCCATGGCCGCCGCGAAGGGCATGTTGGCCTGATAGATCGCCTGATCGGTGATCAGCACCGACAGGGTCCAGTGCTGCGGCTTGCCCAGCAGCTGCGGCAGCAGGTAGGAGCCGAGCGCGAAGACGAAGACCATGATCGTCGTGGCGACGATGGTGTTGCGCTGCCCCGGCACGACCACGGTCAGGAAGGACTTCAGCGGCGAGGCGCCGAGCGTCCGCGCGGCCTCCACCAGATTCGGGTCGAAGCGGGCGAGCGACGGGTAGAGCACCAGCACCGTGTAGGGAAAGGCCTGATAGACCAGCCCCGCCAGCAAGGCGCCGAAGCTGGGGCTCAGCGCCTGCGGCTCGCTCATCAGGCCCAGCGCCACGAACAGGTTGGTGATGCCGGCGGTGCGGGACAGCAGCGTGGACCACGCGAAGCCGATGATGACTTCCGACAGCGACAGGATCGACAGCAGGAAGACCAGCCAGCGGATCTGATTGGCCCGTGGCAGGCGCACCAGCCTGTACGTGAAGGGAAAGGCGATGCCCACCGACACCGCCGCGACCAGCGCCGCCAGCCCCAGCGAGAAGGACATCACGCCGCCGAAGAAGGCGGTCAGGAACCGCTCGTAGTTCGAAAACACGAAGTCCGGTTCGTAGAAGCCGCCCGGCACGCGCCGGAAGACGCTGACCGCGATCATCAGGCTGAAGGGGATCACGAAGAAGACGACCAGCATCAGCGCCGGGAACAAAATCGGCGAATGCTCGGCGAAGGTGCGGGGCGCGCGCCGGATCATGGATGCCCCTCGGCCCCAGACGATGAAATGGCGGGCGGCAGGACAACGCAGGCGGCCGGTGGGAATTCGACCGACAGCGGTCCGCCCGGCTCGACCGGCGGACGATCCTGCGGACGGGACACGGCGACGATCTCCTTGCCGGCCACGTCGATGCGGAACTCCACGCTGGCGCCCAGGTCGCGCATGAAGGACAGCCGGCCGGTCAGCCGGTTCGGTCCGTCGGTGCCGGCCGGATACACGATCACCTCCTCCGGACGGACGGACAGCAGCACGCGGCCGGACGGCGGCAGGTTCGGCAGATGCAGGGTGCCGCCGGGCACCGCGACTGCGCCGGGGGCCGTCACCTCGCCGTCCAGAAGGTTGGTCAGGCCGATGAAGTCGGCGACGAAGGCGTCGGCCGGCTGGCGGTAGACCTCCATGGGCGACGCCGCCTGATGGATGCGGCCCTGCGACATGACCACCACGAGGTCGGCCATGGTCATGGCCTCCCGCTGGTCGTGGGTGACGACGATGGTGGTGATGCCCAGCCGCTGCTGAAGCTGCTTCAGCTCGATCTGCATGGCCTCGCGCAGCTTGGCGTCCAGCGCCGACAGCGGCTCGTCCAGCAGGAACAGCTTGGGCTTCAGGGCGAGCGCGCGGGCGATGGCGACGCGCTGGCGCTGGCCGCCGGACAGCTTCGACACCGGCCGGTCGGCGACGCCGGGCAGGCGCACCAGTTCCAACAGTTCCTCCGCCCGCTTGCGCTGCTCCGCCTTGGGGACGCCGCGGATGCGCAGGGGATAGGCGATGTTCTCGCCCGCCGTCAGGTGCGGGAACAGGGCCAGCGACTGGAACACCATGCCGAATTCGCGCAGGTGGGCGGGCGCTTCGGTGATGTCCTTGTCGTCGATCAGCAGCCGGCCGCCGGAGGGATCCTCCAGCCCGGCGATCATGCGCAGCAGCGTCGTCTTCCCGCAGCCGGAGGGGCCGAGCAGGCAGACGAACTGCCCGTGCGGAATCCGTAAGCTGGCGCCGTGCACCGCGACCACGGGACCGTAACGCTTTGTAAGACCGTCAAGGACGAGTGCGGACATGGGCGGGCTTTTTTTGAAAGGAAATCTATCCCCTCTCCCAGCTCCGCTGGGAGAGGGAGGGACCCACACCCATGGCGTGGAAGGGTGAGGGCAAGGTTTCTCGGATTGACCCCGCCCTCACCCTCCCGCGTTCCGCGGGCCCCTCCCTCTCCCGCCGGGGGCGGGAGAGGGGGACGAAGGCAAGCGTCGCATCACCCCACGATCATCTCGGTCCACTTCTGGTTCAGCCAGTCGGACTTGGCCTGATACAGGTCGTAGCGCGGAATGATCGGCGGGATGTCGGAAGACACCGCAGCAAACTCCTTGTCCGTCAAATCGGTCAGCTTGCGGTCGATGGTCGGCGCGGTGCCGACCTTGCGCGACAGCAGGGCCTGAATCTGCGGCTGGCACATGTAGTCCACGAAGACATGCGCCAGGTCGCCGGCCTTCGACGCGCGCGTCACCGCCCAGCTTCCCGAATCGAGGATGCCGCCCTCCTTGGGGAAGGTGGAGCGCACCGGCTGCCCGTCCGCCGCGGCAAGGCCGGTGACGTCGTGATAGTACTGACCCATCGGAATCTCGCCGGACTTCAGCGAAGCCTCGAACTGTGCCTCGTCGCGGTACCAGAGCTTCACGTTGTTCTTCAGCTCCGCCAGCTTCTTGAAGCAGTCGAGCTGGCCCTGCTCGGTGTCCAGATGCTTGGTGCCGCCGAAGAAGGTCGCGGCGGTGACCTCCAGCAGGAAGCTGTTGCTGACCAACGCCAGCAGGCCCAGCTTGTCCTTGTTCGCCGGATCCCACAGGGCCGCCCAGCTTTCCGGGGCCTGCGGATAAGCCTTGGTGTTGGTGACCAGCGTGATGTACCAGGACACGGCGCCGACGCCGCTGACCTTGCCGTCCGGATACTTGTTGATCAGGTGCGGCATGACCTTCGCCGCGTTCGGCAGCTTGGCCATGTCGAAGGGCGCCCACAGCTCCGCCGCCATGCCCTTCAGCATCGCCACCTGCGACAT
>JAEZPL010000049.1 GCA_023413605.1 Pseudomonadota bacterium | reverse complement strand
TCAGCGTGCCGTAGGGCGTGGTGACGGCGGCGCCGGCGGTGGCGTCCACCGCGTGATCGACCCCGTTGAAGCGCACGCTGACGACGTCGAAGCTCTCGTCCTCGTCGGCGTCGCGGTCGTTGTCGCGCAGGTTGCCGGTGACGACCTGCACCGTCGCCGGGTTGTTGTCCGCGTCGCCATCCTCGTGCACGGCGGCCGTGTCCGGTTTCGGCTCCGGCATGTCCTCGACCGACCGGACCGTCAGATTGATGGCCACGGACCGGGCCGTGGCCGCCGGGGTCGTGCCGTTCGCGGAATCCTGCGCCTTGACCTCGACCGTCAGCGTCGTGGCGCCGCCGCCCGCACCGCCCTGGGTGTTCCAGTCCTGCGGGGTCTTGAGCCAGAGCGATTGCAGCGCGTTGCGCGTCACGCCGGTCAGAGTCAGAACGCCGTTGGTGACGGTCACGGCGGTGCCGTCCCCGGTGCCGGTCCCGCCGAGGCGCGCCGTGGTCCCCTCGGGCAGGCCGCTGACGCGGATGGTCAGCACCTCCGACCCGTCGGCGTCCACCGTGGCGGCGGCGATGGGCAGGTTGAACCAGACATCCTCGGTCGCGGTCAGGGACAGCGGGCCGGTCGGGTTGGTCTGGCGGCCGTCGGCGGTGGCGTCGTTGTCCACGTCGACGATCAGGTCGACCGCGTCGGTCACCGCGTTGATGGTGATGGCGACGGTCTTGGCCGCGGTCGTCGCCCGGCCGCCCGCCCCACCGCCCATTTCACCGTTGTTCAAGTCATCGATGCCGATGCTCAGCGCGTCCGTGCCGGCGTAATTGGCGGTCGGCGCGTAGGTCAGCGTGCGCAGCGCCGCCTCGATGTCGGCCTTGCTGCCGCGCAGGGTGATGCTGGTCTGGCTGGCCCAGGCGTTCGCCTGCCCCTCGTCGCTGTCGCCGGCCTGCCCGAAGGTCAGCCCCGTGACGGAGCCGAGCGTCAGCGTGCCGTGCCCGACGCCCAGCGTCACCTGGAACAGGTCGGTCGCGCTGGGGAAAGCCAGATCGGCCGCGTCGCTGATGGTGATCGCCCCGGCGGCCGTGCCGTCGAAGGTGATGGTGGCGTCCTCGTTCAGGCTGACGCTGGCCGGGGCGCCGATGCCCGGCGTGTCGTTGCGCGGCGTGACCGTGATGGCGACGATCCGCGTCGTCTCCAGCGCAGTGCCGGCACCGTAGGCGTAGTCGCCGTTGCCGGTCCTCGGGTCGTTGCCGTCGCCCTCCAGCGTCGCCGGCTTCTGGCCGGTGTTGCCGAGGTCGTTCACCACGACCGTGACCTCCAGCCGCCCGTTCCAGTCCGACGCCGCCTGCCCGCCGACCGGGGGCAGGCGGACGCTCAGCGCGTTCAGGCTGGCGTTCAGCTGCGCCTTGGTCCCCGTCAGCGTGATGGTGCCGCTGTTCAGGCCGCTCACCACCGTGGCGGGGCCTCCGACGGCGGAGATCGTGCCGGTGGAGACGGTGACCGTCGCCCGCATGACGCCGCCCTGGTCGTCCGGGTCGGCGATGGTCAGGCCCCAATTGGCGTTGCCGCCCAGCACCAGGGTGCCGCTGCCGGTGCCCTCGTCCACCGTGATGTCGGACGCGGTGACGCGCGGCGCCTCGTTTTCCGGCGTGATGCCGATGGCGATGGACAGGGTCTCAGCCGCACCTCCCGCCGCGCCGTCCGTCAGGGTGACGGTCAGGGCGCGCGACGTGACCGGGTCGTCGGAGGTGTTGCGGAAGGTCAGGCTTTCGATCACCCGCTCGACCATGGCGCGGGTGGCCGGGGTCGTGCCGTCGAAGGTGACGGTGAAGGGCGCGCCGCTGCCGCCGCCGGCCGTGCCGATGACCAGCCAGCCGGTGCCGTCGTGGTATTCGACCTTGCCCGTCGCGCTGTTCAGGCGCACGGCGTCGAGCCCCGCCGGCGTGTCGGTTCGGACCGACACCACGTCCTGCCCCGCGACCAGCCCGCCGACCGTCAGGGTCGCCGTGCTGCCGAAGGCGGCGCTGTCGTCGTCGCGCAGCGAAACGTCGGCGTCGATCACCTGCGGGCCGGCGTTCAGCGTGTTCTCCAGCCACGTGTTGCCGGTCAGGCCGGTGATGCGCGGCTGGTCGTTGGTGGGAACCACGGTGATGGTGCCGACCGCCGGGGCGCTGGTCAGCCCGCCCGTGGTGCCGGCGTTGTCCGGCCCGGCGTCGGTGACCGAAACCGTAAAGCTGCGGTCCCCGGCCGTGGGCGTGTCGAAGCCATCGGCCTGCGTGTACTGCATCCCGCGCAGCAGCGCCTGCACGTCGGCCAGGGCCATCACGCCGCCGCCCTCGCGGGTGATGGTGAAGGTGCCAGCCCCCGCGCCCGCCACATAATCGACGCGGTAGGTCACGCCGCCCTCGGTAACCGTCGTGTTGCGGCTGGTCGCCAGCCGAAAGTCGGTGCCGCCGATGGACAGGATTTCGTTGTCGCCGTCGCGCAGGCCGCCGACCGCGACCGACAGGCTGGCGAGGTTCGTGTTGTCCTTGTCCGCCAAAGTCGCATCGGCGTCCGCGATGTTCACGCGCGGGTTGCCGGCGTTGCCGCCCTCGGTGAAGGTGGCGCCATAGGTGACCGGGGCGAAGTCGTCGCCGTCCAGGTCCACCTTCGGTGCGTCGTTGGCCGGCGTGATGGTGATGGTGCCGGTCAGCGCGTTGGAGATCAGCGCCGCGTTCTGCCCCACGGCGGTGTTCAGCCCGTCGTTGTTGCCGTCGTTCAGGACGATGGAGAAGCCGCGCGTGGCGTTCAGCCCGTTGTTGGACGGGTTGTCGCTGCTGCTGCCGTACTGGATCGCCTTGAGGATCGCCCCGATGTTGGCGGTCGTCGCCTGGTTGGTCAGCGCGATGGTCAGCGTGCCCGCTGCCGCGTCGTAGGCGGGCGTGCCGCTGACGCCCGTGAAGCTGCCGTCCAGGCGCAGCAGGTCGCCCGTGCGGACGCCACTCAGCGTCACGATGATGCGGCCGCCGCCGAAGTTGGCCGGCCCGGCCCCGAAGACGTCCGGATCGGCCGCCCCCGCCGTCTGCGCGCCGTCCAGCAGGTTGGCCCAGCTGGAGCCGGTGCCTTCGCCCGGCTGCTCGACCACGGTCGGGTTGGCGCTCGTCCCGGTCAGGGTGGGCGCGTCGTTCGCCGGCTTCACGGTCGTGCCCAGCGTGTAGGTCGTGGACCAGGTGCTGGTGGCGCCGTCCGGAACGACGGCGAACAGGTTGACTCCGGTCGCGCTGGTCTGCGCCGTGTCGGCCACGCGGATGGTCAGGGCCGGGGGAGTCCCGAACCAGTCGCCGTTCGCCGGTACGAAGCGCAGCTTCGCGGTCGTCGCCAGCACGATGGCCGCGCCGTCGGACGGGGCCGAGCCCCCTTCCCCGATGTCGACCCAGGTCGTGGAGCCAGCGAGCTGATACTGCCAGGTGCCCTCGGTCGTCGTCGCGTTGCCGACGATGGCGATGCCGCCGAGCGAGCCCGCCGCCCCGCTGTTCGATCCACCGGTGATGCCGGCCTGCTTGTCGGTGTTGTCGGCGAAGGCCGTGCCGAACAGGCTCTGGACCGTGCTTCCCGCCGGGTTGAGGTTCCCTTCGTCGATGCCGGGCAGCGTGCCGTTCGCCGCCGTGGGGCGATCGTTGACGTTGGTGACGTTGGTGCCGACGGTCACCTTGCCCAACGACCAGGAGCCCGCGGCGGAGTTCAGGCTGCCGTTGGCGGTCGTGGTCAGATTCTTGCCGTCGGAGCCGCTGGTGCTGACGGCGATGTCCGTCTTCGAGCCGTCGGCGAGGCGAAGTTGGAGCGAGCCCGGCGTCCCATAGAAGTTGGCGGCCGGCACGAAGCGGATCGTCTGGTCGGACCGGACGACCAGGGCCGCGGAGTCGCCGTAGGTCTTGATCGTGACGCCGCTGAGGCCTTTGGCG
>JAEZPL010000033.1 GCA_023413605.1 Pseudomonadota bacterium | reverse complement strand
CCGGCCATCATCGCCTTGTAGGTGATGTCCACCAGCTTGCGCGCCTTCACGCCGATCTTGTCGCCGACGAAGAACATGCGGCTGGTGTCGCCGTACCAGCCGTCCAGGATCACCGTCACGTCGATGTTGACGATGTCGCCGTCCAGCAGCGTCTTGTCGTCGCTGGGAATGCCGTGGTTCACGACGTGGTTGGGCGAAATGCAGCTCGCCGCCGGATAGCCGTGATAGCCGATGGTCGCGGGGATCGCCCCGTTGTCCCGCATGTAGGCCTCGATCAACCGGTCGAGATGCCCGGTGCTGACGCCCGGCACCACGTGCGGCGTGATATAGTCCAGCGTGGATGCCGCAAGCCGTCCGGCCTTGCGCATCGCTTCGAACTCCTCCGCCCCATGCAGCGGAATGCGCCGCCCTTCCTTGTCCGCCACCACGTCACCTGTATCCGTCATTGTCCGATGCCTCTGTGCAACGGGCGAGAACCTACTACCGAATCGGCCCGAGAAAAGCCCCAGTATTTTTATCGCTTCAGGCATAGGATTTAGGGCAGGGGCTTGCTATATGTTGGGCGCCGTCGAAACCCCGGTACACCACAGTCTGCACGACCTTTGGCCAAGCCCTCAACCCGCTATGCCTGCCAGTCCTGCGGCGCAACCTTCCCGAAATGGGCAGGGCGCTGCGACGCGTGCGGCGAATGGAACACGCTCGTCGAGGAGGCGGCTCCGGAAAGCGCGCCCAAGGGGCTCGGCGTCGCGCGCGGGCGCCGGCTGGACTTCGTCGGGCTTGCCGGAACCAGCGCCGCCCCGCCCCGCCGCCTGACCCACATCGAGGAGTTCGACCGCGTCTGCGGCGGCGGCCTCGTGCCCGGTTCGGCCATCCTGATCGGCGGCGACCCCGGCATCGGCAAATCAACCCTTCTTCTTCAGGCCATGGCGCGCCTGTCCCAGGAACACCGCTGCGCCTACGTGTCGGGCGAAGAGGCGGTGGACCAGGTGCGGCTGCGCGCGCTTCGGCTGGGCTGCGCGGCGGCCCCGGTGCAACTGGCCTCTGCCACCAGCGTGCGCGACATCGTGGCTTCGCTGGACAGCAACGACGGACCGGACGTCGTCGTCATCGACTCCATCCAGACCATGTATGTGGACAACCTGGACAGCGCCCCCGGCACGGTGGCCCAGGTCCGGGCGAGCGCGCAGGAACTGATCCGCGTCGCCAAGCGGCGTGGCGTCGTTCTGCTGCTGGTCGGCCACGTCACCAAGGAAGGCATGATCGCCGGCCCGCGCGTGCTGGAGCACATGGTCGACACCGTCCTTTATTTCGAGGGCGAGCGCGGCCACCAGTTCCGCATTCTGCGCGCGGTGAAGAACCGCTTCGGCGCCACCGACGAGATCGGCGTCTTCGAAATGACCGATGGCGGCCTGGGCGAAGTCTCCAACCCATCGGCCCTGTTCCTGGCGGAACGGCGCGGCGACGTGTCGGGTGCCGCCGTCTTCGCCGGCATGGAGGGCACGCGCCCCGTTCTGGTGGAGGTGCAGGCGCTGGTCGCCCCTTCGCCGCTCGGCACGCCCCGGCGCGCGGTGGTCGGCTGGGATTCGGCGCGGCTCGCCATGGTGCTGGCGGTGCTGGAGGCGCGCTGCGGCGTGCAGATCGGCGCCAACGACGTCTACCTGAACGTGGCCGGCGGCCTGCGCATCACCGAACCCGCCGCCGACCTTGCGGTCGCCGCGGCGCTGGTCTCCTCCCTTACCGGCGAACCGGTGCCGGCCGACGCCGTGGTGTTCGGGGAGATCGGCCTGTCCGGCGAGGTGCGCGCCGTAGGCCAAAGCGACACGCGGCTGAAGGAAGCCGCAAAGCTGGGGTTTTCAACGGCGATCTTTCCGGCTAGACGGAACGGCCAAAAGGGGGGCCGCGGCGACGGCAGCCTGAAAACGGTGGAGTTGCAGCAGCTCAGCGAGCTGATGCCCCTGTTCCAGGCCGGCTCCAGCACCCGCCCGCCCCGCAGCCGGGACTGAAAAGACAAAAGCGCGCAAGGCAAGAGCACGAGGCGAAGCGGAGCACATGGAGACCTTCCCGATCAATCCGGCGGACCTTGCGGTCATCGTCGTGCTTTTGTTGTCGGCGCTGCTGGCCTTCACGCGCGGCATGGTGGCGGAGGTTCTGTCCGTCGCGGCTTGGGCGGGTGCGGCGCTGATCACGCTGAACGCCCTGCCCCACGTGCTGCCCATCGCCCAGCACTACATCCATGTGGAGATGGCGGCCTACGCCGTGTCCGCCGTGGCACTGTTCGTGGTCAGCCTCGTGATCCTGACCATCATCGGCCGCGCCGTGTCGCGCGGGGTGCAGAATTCCGGCCTGTCGGCGCTGGACCGGTCGCTGGGCTTTGTCTTCGGGCTGCTGAAGGGTGCCATTCTCGCCTCCGTGGCCTATCTGTTCTTTGCATGGCTGGTGCCGAATCCGGCGGAACACCCGGTGTGGCTGCAGAGCGCCAAGACCCGCCCGATGCTGGTCGCCGGCGCCGGCATGATCTACGAGATCATGCCCGAGAACCTGCGCAAGGACGGGCTCGGCCAGATGGACGTCGCGCGGGAGCGCGCCCGGCAGGCCGTGGAGGCTAAGGAAGCGCTCGACCGACTGTCGACTCCGGTGCCCAGCGTTGCCAAGACCGGAGGTGCGTCGCAATCCGATACCGGCTATAAGGACCGCGACCGCGGGGATCTTGAGCGACTGATTCAAAACGCGCGCTGACGGCATGCGCCGCCAAGCCCAATTGTGACGCCATCTTGATGACGCCCGTGCACGACGAGGATTCTCCGATGCTGACGACGCATCCGTTCGACGACGACAAGCTGCGCGAAGAGTGCGGCGTGTTCGGCATCCTGAGCCACACTCAGGCGGCCGCGATCACCGCGCTGGGCCTGCATGCCCTGCAGCACCGCGGCCAGGAGGCCTGCGGCATCGTCAGCTACGACGGGGACCGCTTCCACCTGCAGCACGCGCTGGGTCTGGTCGGCGACCACTTCTCGTCGGAGTCGGTGATCGCGAAGCTGAAGGGCCCGCAGGCCATCGGCCACGTGCGCTACGCCACCACGGGCGACACCTCCATCCGCAACGTGCAGCCGCTTTACGCCGATTTCGAATTCGGCGGTTTCGCGCTGGCCCACAACGGCAACCTGACCAACGCGCAGACGCTGCGCCGCCAGTTGGTTCGCCGCGGCTGCCTGTTCCAGTCCACCACCGACACCGAGGTGATCGTCCACCTGATGGCCATCGCCCGCGGCGGTTCGCCGGTGGACCGCCTGATCGAGGCGGTGCGGCAGGTGGAGGGCGCCTTCTCCCTGGTGGCGCTGACCCCGAACGAGGTCATCGGCGTGCGCGACCCGTTGGGCGTCCGCCCGCTGGTGCTGGGCAAACTGGGCGACACGCACATCCTGACCAGCGAGACCTGTGCCCTGGACATCGTCGGCGCCGAGTATGTCCGCGACGTCGAGCCGGGCGAAATGGTCGTGCTGACCGAATCGGGCGTGCAGAGCCTGCGTCCCTTCCAGCCGCAGGGCCGCCGCTTCTGCATCTTCGAATACATCTACTTCGCTCGGCCGGACAGCGTGATGGAGGGATCCTCCGTCTACAACGCGCGCCAGCGCATCGGCGCGGAACTGGCCCGTGAATCGGGGATCGCGGCCGATGTGGTCGTGCCGGTGCCGGACAGCGGCGTGCCGGCGGCCATCGGCTACGCCACGCAGAGCGGCATTCCGTTCGAGCTGGGCATCATCCGCAACCATTATGTCGGCCGCACCTTCATCGAGCCGACGGACCAGATCCGTCACCTGGGCGTGAAGCTGAAGCACAACGCCAACCGCGCCATGATCGAGGGCAAGCGGGTGGTGCTGGTGGACGACAGCATCGTGCGCGGCACGACCTCCAAGAAGATCGTGGAGATGGTGCGGGCTGCGGGCGCCAAGGAGGTGCACATGCGCATCTCCAGCCCGCCGACCTCGCACCCCTGCTTCTACGGCATCGACACGCCGGAGCAGAGCAAGCTGCTGGCCCACCGCCTGTCGGTCGAGGAGATGCGGGACTTCATCCAGGCCGACAGCCTGGCCTTCATCTCGCTGGACGGCCTGTACCGCGCCATGGGCGAGGAGAAGCGCGATGCCAAGAAGCTGCGCTATTGCGACGCCTGCTTCACCGGCGAATACCCGATCCCGCTGACCGACGCGGTGGAAAGCCCGCCGACCGAGGCGAACGTCCGCATCCGCGCCTGACGCCGTTCCCGACGAAGCCGGCCGCAACTGATGCGACCGGCCCGTCCGCCGGCAGCCCAGCATTCCCCTCCCGCTTCCCCCTCCAGCCTCGACGAGCCGCCCCATGTCCCGCCTGAACGGTCGCATCGCCCTCATCACCGGCGCATCGCGCGGCATCGGAGCCGCCGTCGCCAAGCGCTTCGCCGCCGAGGGCGCCCACGTCATCCTGACCGCGCGCACGGTCGGCGGCCTTGAGGAGACCGACGACGCGATCTTCCAGGCCACGGGTAAGAACGCCACGCTGGTGCCGCTGGATCTGCGGCAGTTCGACAAGATCGACCAGCTCGGCTACTCGATCTTCGAGCGGTTCGGGAAGCTCGACATCCTGGTCGGCAACGCCGGCGCGCTGGAAGCGCTCGGTCCCGTCGCGCATTACGATCCCAAGCTGTGGGAACGGGTGATGGACGTGAACGTCACCGCCAACTACCGCCTGATCCGTTCTTTCGACCGGTTGCTGCGCACGTCGGACGCCGGGCGCGCCATCTTCGTCACCTCGGGGGCCGCCAACGCGCCCTATCCCTACTGGAGCCCCTACGGCGCCAGCAAGGCCGCGTTGGAGATGATGGTTAAGACCTACGCAATGGAAATCGCTTCGTCGAACCTGCGCGTGAACCTGATCGATCCGGGCGTCGTCGCCACCAAGCTGCGCATGCAGGCCTTCCCCGGCGAGGACCAGACCAAGCTGGCCCAGCCGGACACCGTGGCGGAACGCTTCGTGGAACTGGCCGAGCCGTCCTGCACCCGCAACGGCGAGGTCATGTCGGCCCAGTAAGGGCCGGCGGCGCTGGCCCATCCGGCTTTGCCGTTCGACGTTTTTTCTGCCGCCGGACACCAAATGGGCCAGGCTTTCGCCTGGCCCATTGTCGTTCCGTCACCGCCCCACCGCGAACTTTCCGCCGACCGTATCATACGGCCGGCGCATGAAGAGTTCCATGATCGGCCGCCGTATGCCCCCTTCGCACGTTGCTACGCAACGTGCTGCCGGGTTTGAACCAAAGGCGTTTGATGGAAGCCATCAAACGCCTTTGGTATCAATCGTCGGCGTAGGGGTTCTTCTGCTTGCGCAGCAACAGGCGCACCGGCACGCCCGGCAGATCGAAGGTCTCTCGCAGATGCGCGATGAGGTAACGCTGGTAGCTTTCCGGCAGGTCGAGCGGCTTGTTCACGAACAGCGCGACGGTCGGCGGACGGGTCTTCACCTGCGTGGCGTAGCGGATCTTCACACGCCGGCCCTCCACCAGGGGCGGCGGGTGGTGCTCCAGAACGCCTTCGATCCAGCGGTTCAGCTGGGCCGTCGGGATACGGCGGTTCCACTGGGCGTAGGTCGCCAGGATCGCGTCCAGCAGCGTGTCCAGCTTCCGGCCCTGGAGCGCGGAGATGGTCACGACCTGCACGCCCTTGATCTGGGCCAACGTCGCCTGAAGCTTGTCCTCGACCTGCCGCAGCGCCATGGCGCGGTCTTCGACCGCATCCCACTTGTTCAGCGCGATGACCAGGGCGCGGCCTTCCTCCACCACCATGCGGGCGATGGTCAGGTCCTGCTTGTCCAGGATCTGGTTGGCGTCGACCACCAGCAGAACGACCTGGGCCAGACGGATCACGCGCAGGCCATCGGCGACCGCCAGCTTCTCCACCTTGGCATCGACGCGGGCGCGCTTGCGCATGCCGGCCGTGTCCACCAGCCGGAACTTCCGCCCCCGCCACTCCCAATCGACGCAGATGGCGTCGCGCGTCATGCCGGCCTCCGGACCGGTCAGCACGCGCTCCTCCCCGATCAGGCTGTTCAGCAGCGTGGATTTGCCGACGTTCGGGCGGCCGACGATGGCGATCTGGATGGGCTTTGAGCGGTCTTCCTCCGGTTCCGGCTGATCGCCGACGGGCAGTTCCTCGCCCTCGGCCTTGGCCGGTGCCAGGATCTCATCGGCCTCCTCCGGCTCCGGCGGGGCGTAGGGCAGCAGGGCCTCGACCAGATCGGCCATGCCCTCGCCGTGCTCCGCGGAGAGCGGAATCGGGTCGCCGAGGCCAAGCTCGAAAGCCTCGTAGATGCCCGGCATGCCGGCCTTGCCCTCCGCCTTGTTGGCCACCAGCAGGACCGGCGTCTTGCCCTTGCGCAGCAACGCCGCGAAATGGCGGTCGAGCGGCGTGATGCCGGCACGCGCATCGATGATGAACAGCGCCACGTCGGCGCGCTCCAGCGCGCGTTCGGTATGGCGGCGCATGCGCGCCTCCAGGCTGTCGTCGGTCACGTCCTCCAGACCCGCGGTGTCGATCACGGTGAAGGACAGGCCGCCCATGCGCGCGGGCGCCGAGCGCCAGTCGCGCGTCACGCCCGGCGTGTCGTCGACCAGCGCCAGCTTCTTGCCGGCCAAACGGTTGAACAGGGTCGACTTGCCGACGTTCGGCCGGCCGACGAGAGCCACGGTAAAAGACATCGGGCCGGAGGCCTCACGCTGGAGCAGACCGCGAACGGACCGAAGATCAGTTCGCGGGACGCTGCTCGTCAAATCAAATGCCGAGAGCGAATCCCGATTCCTTCCGGACCGGAATTCGCTCTCGACTTCGGACGGCGATCAACGATACGCGACGAGCGTGCCGTTGTCGCCAAGCACATAAAGAGTGTTGTTCGCGACCACCGGCGGCAAGTAGGTGCCGGACTGAAGCGAGTAACGCCCGACGATCTGGCCGTCGGCCGGGGACAGCGCCAGCATCTGCCCGTGCGACCCGGTGACGTACAGCTTTCCACCCGCCAGGACCGGACCGGACCAGGTGATCGGCCCCTTCTTGTCCTCCGGATCCTTGAAACGGTCGAGCGGTGCGACCCAACGGACCCGGCCGGCCTGACGGGTGACCGCCACCAGTTCCGCATCGTTGGTGATGACGAACAGGAAGTCGCCGGCCAACCACGGGGTCTGCGTGCCGCCGATCTCCGTCTCCCAGATGCGGATGCCGATGCGCTCGTCGATGGCGACCATGCGGCCGGAATGGCTGATGGCGTAGACGACGCCGCGGTCCACGACCGGCAGGCCGCGGATGTCGGCAAGGCTGCTCAGAGCGCCGGCGCGGCGAATCGCCGCAAGGCTTTCCTGCCAGGCGACGCGCCCGTTCTCCGGCCGCAGGCCATACAGCTCGCCGGACGAATAGGGCACCGCGACCAGCGTCGGCGTCGCCGCCGGGCTGACCGCGCCCAGAAGGCCGGCCGTTTCCAGAATACCCTGGTGGGTCCACTGGATGTCGCCGTCGGTGGCCGACAGGGTGGCAAGCTGGTTGTCGAGCGTCAGCACATAAACGCGCCCACCTTCCACAGTCGGCGCGCCGCGCACCGGACCCGGCACGCGCTTGCGCCAGATCACGTTGCCGCTGGCCGGGTCGAGTGCCAGCACCTCGGCGTAGCCGGTCGCCGCGAAGACGCGGCCATCGGCATAGGCCACGCCGCCGCCGCTGGCGCTGCCGCGCTCGTTCTCCGGCTTGGTGTCGATGCGCCAGAGCTGCCGCCCGGTGCGCTCGTCGAGCGCCGTGACGTGCGAGTCCGCGTCCATGGCGTAGATGCGCCCGTCCGCGATCACCGGCGTCGCGAGAAGCGACCGCGAGCTGCTGGAGCCCGAACCGATGTCGCCGCGCCACGCTTCCGCCGGCTTTTCCGACAGGGCGAGATGGCCCGGCGCATGTTCCGGCGTGCCGCCCGCCTGCGTCCAGGCCGCGTTGGTCACGGCCGGCGGCAGGGTCACCGCCACATCGGCAATGCGCTGGTCGACCTCCACCTTGCGCTCGCGGGTCAGCACGGCGACGCGCTCGCCCGGCAGGGGCGGATCGGGCGTCTTGCCGAACCATTCGTTGACCGTGTCACAGCCGGAGAGCAGCACGGCGAGCAGCGGGGTGGACAGCAGCGCCGCGCGCGACAGAGCGCGGGCCTTGGTCGGTTTGGCCATCGGAATTCGGGTCATCAGGACTTGCCGTAGAGGGTGGCGAGATCCGCGGCGCGCGAGCGGACGCCCGCCGGAGCCTGAGAGTCGTCGGCCAGTTGCTGGAAGAGGGTGCGCGCCTTGTCCTTGTCGCCGGCGCGGGCGGCCAGCACGGCGCTCATCTCGCGGGCGGAGAAGCGCCAGGGGCTCGTTTCCGTCATCAGCGGCTGCAGGCGCGCCTGAAGCTGCGCCGGATCGCCGGAACCCAGCTGGTGCATGACCGACAGCAGCGACGCCAGGTCGCGGTAGACCGGGCCGACGCTGCCGTTGGCGGCCAGCTTGTCGTACACGGCGATCGCCTCGGCGGTCTTGCCTTCGCGGATCAGCAGCGCGGCGGCGTTCAGCTGGGCAAGGCCCGCCATGCCCGGATCGGCCTTCGCGGCGAAGGCGGCCAGAGCCTCCACGCCCTTCTCGGCACCCTGCCCGGCCTGCGTCAGCGCGGAGGCCAGCGCCGCCGTCTCCTCCTGGTGCTTCGATTGCTGCCAGCTGCGCCACGCGGTGTAGGCGCCGGTGCCGGCGACGATCGCCAGCGCGGCGGCCAGCACGACTCCACCGTAGCGCTTGTACAGGCGCTCCATGCGGTCGCGGCGCAAATCCTCGTCGACTTCGCGGAAAATATCGCTCATGGCCCTACAGCGGCGTCCAACGGCACGAAGGCCGTCCTTGCGAGTGGAAGTGCGCCCACGCGCGAAAGCGGCGGGCGGTTCTGGTCGTTCACAGGGCCGGATAGCATTGGCCGGTGCACCCGGTCAAGGCGCAAGGCCACCTTTTGGGCAGTCACCACCCTCGCCGGATGGGGTGGGTCAGGCCGGATCACGCCATTTGATCGAACATCCCATGCTCGGGATCTGGTCGGCCGGCCCCTGCCCCGTCTCCGCGACGCGGACCATGGCGTGGTACAGTTCCCGCGGCGCGTCGGCGATCAGCTGGGTCTTCGACGCGTCCAGGCGGCCGCGGTATTGCAGGCACAGATCAGCGTTGAAGCCGAAGAAATCGGGCGTGCACACGGCGCCATAGGCCCGCGCCACCTCCTGCGTCTCGTCGAACAGGTAGGGGAAAGTGAAGCCGTTCTCCGCCGCGAAGCGCTTCATGTTGTCGAAGCTGTCGTCCGGATAGCGGTCGGCGTCGTTGGCATTGATGGCGACGGCGCCGATGCCGTGCGCCTTCAGCGCGTTCATCTCGCTGACGATGCGGCCGATCACCGCCTTCACATAGGGGCAATGGTTGCAGATGACCATGACGAGCGTGCCGCGCGGCCCGCGCACATCGGCAAGGCTGTAGGTTTTGCCGTCGATGCCCGTCAGGCTGAAGTCCACGGCCTTCCAACCGAAATCGCACACCGGGGTTTCCGCCGCCATTTCCCTTGCCCTCCTGCTGGCCCGCTTTCCGGGACGTGAACTGTCGAAGTCATGCCGCCCTGTGCGCGGCATTATATGACGTGACGCGATTCCCGGAATCGAAAAGGCCGCGGGAGCACGTTGTTCGTGCCCTCTCGCGGCCCTCGACGTTTGTCGTTGATTTTTCGTTGGTCCCTAACCCTGCCGCACCCTTGCCGATCAGGAGGCCATGGCCGCGGCGGCGATGACCGCCTGGGTGCGGTTCTTGACGCCCAGCGACTTGAAGATCGCCGTGACATGGATCTTCACCGTGCCTTCCGACAGGCCCAACTCATAGGCGATCTGCTTGTTGGACTTGCCGGCGCGCAGGCAATCCAGCACCTCGCGCTGGCGCTGGGTCAGGCCGTAGCTGCTGCTCCGGTCGACGCCGTCGTGGGCGCGGCGGCGCGGCATCGGCTCGGCGCTGGCGGCGGAAAGGGCGCCCGGCGGAACGTAGATGCCGCCGGAGAAGACGAGGTTCAGCGCGCCCATCATGACCTTGACGCTGCTGGACTTCGGAATGTAGCCGGTCGCGCCGTGATCGAGCGCGCCGCGGATGTCGCTCAGCGATTCCGATGCGGAGATGACGACGACCGGGACGCCCGGCTGAAGGTTCTGCACCTCGCGCAGGCCGTCGAAGCCCGGCCAGTTCGGCATATGCAGATCCATCAGCACCACGTCGAACGCGCCGCCTACCCGGCACTGCTCCAGAACCTCGCTGAAGGTCCCGGCCTCGACGAAGATCGCTTCCGAGTGAAGCTGCTCCAGCAGGCGGCGCAGGCCTTCGCGGAAAAGAAGATGGTCGTCACCGATCAGAATTCTCATGGTCCCCGTCCACCCTGGTTACATCCGATTCTTTTGGAGCCGATCGCCCCTCCTGCCCGGATCACCCCCTGCGGCGACCGGACCACTTTCACGCCTAGAAAGCTTGGATGATAGCTACCACATTCGGGAGACAGCCAATATACCGCCAAGGGCCATAGGTCATTTGCGGTTGCGAAACGACCTTCGATACGGGTGGGGCAGACGGAACAAAAACCGAACTATTCCGTTCCTCATAGGCCCCTGACACAAAGCAAGCCAGACGCGATCTACCGGCTTCGATGAACCGCAAAGGACAGCATCCATCGCCCTCACCACATCCGGTGATGGGCGTTTCATGGAGGTTCTTTCCCGTGAAACGGATTTCTTCACCCCGATTGGCGCAATGCCCGACACGGGCGCGGGGTACCCCCTCAGAGACAAAGAATCCGCCTTGCCGAACAACCCTGTTCTGGCCAATGAGACCAAGGCGTCACAAAAGAGTTATCGCTCTGAGGAGTGTTGTGGCCATTCAGATGCGCTTGACGATCTTGAGTGATCATCTATCGTTTGATTTACGCAACTGACATCTAATTTATAAACTAGTAGTCACAGTGTCAAGTTTTTTTCCAGGTTTGAAAGAGATATCCAAGATATTCGATGAAGTCTTTAAGCGAAATCCGTACCCTAGCGATCAACCCCAATCACAGGCGGCGACAATGCCCGTTAAGGGCCTGCCGTGGATGCCTCCTCCAAACAGAGCTGACCCATGCACATGAATCATGAGTACGCCCAAGAGAAAGCATCGCACTCGACCCGCAACGCGGTGACCCCCATGCACGTCTGCCTGATTCTCGACAACAACTCCCTCACCGACACCGTGGTGCAGGCGCTCGATCGGGCGGGCCGTCATCGCGTCACCGTCTTCCACGACATCTCGGAACTGACGCAGAGCACGCTGACGCCGGACGCGATCCTGATCGGCCTTCAGCAGTTCACGGCCCTGCGCGAGAACGAGCCGATGGTGTACCTGCGCCTGTCGCGCCGGTCGCGGATCGTCGTGGTGCTGTCGTCGCGGGAATTGCTTGATGCGGCCCATATCCTCGCCTTCGCCGACGCGTGGGTGTTCGAGGACATCAACGTGGACCGCATCAACGAGCTGCTCGACCTGGGGCTGGAGGGGCACTGCCTGATGCCCAAGCAGTTCCTGTCGCGCCTCGGCGTCGACGAGATCCGGCTGACCCTCCTGCCCCGCCTGTCGGAGCCGGAGTTCGAGACGCTGCGCCTGCTCGGCCAGGGGCTCAACAACCGGACCATCGCGAACCAGCTCGACCTCTCCGAGGCGGTGATCAAGTCGATGGTGCGCAGCGTGCTGTCCAAACTGCACTTCCGCAACAGAACGGAAGCCGGCGTCTTCGCCGCACGGCAGCAGAGCGCGCTCCAGTCCGCCCGCGAGGGTATGGTCCCGCCGCACATGCACGCGACGCAGGCCCACAGGCCGGGCGCCTGAAGCGAATTCTCATTCGCTTTTGGGGTCACATGGCCTCATTCGCCGGCTTCCAGCGGATGGCCCTGGCATCCACCTGCCGCCAGCGGGAACGTCGTTCCCGCGAGAGGCCGGTACCGCAGTCGCAGTCCTAGGCGGATCGCAATCCGCTTCAGACGCCCTTCCTTCCTCCCCGATTTCCGCTCCATCCCGGCCCAGCGCCGGGATATTTTTTGCCGGCTTTGCGTGCGCGGGCGCCAAAACGCAAAACGCATCGTACGGGGGGACACCCCGGCGATGCGTTTTGCGTTGTCGGATGGGGGTTGGCTATGGCGGACGGGAGGCGGGCCACCGACCGGCTGCGGTTCGCGCTGCGGGTCCGGTCTGGCACGAAGTTTACTGATGCGCGGCGGCGGCCGCCACAGCGCCGGCGCCGGCCAATTCGCCGCCGATGCCGTTGTTGAGCGCCCAGATCGCCGCCTGGGTGCGGTTGGAGGCGTTGATCTTGCGCAGCAGGCTCTTCAGGTGAACCTTCACCGTCGC